>JBEKFT010000423.1:0-2546 GCA_050013175.1 Verrucomicrobiota bacterium | reverse complement strand
TTGTGTAGAATCCCTCCTTCCGCACCACGAAGTCCAACTGTCCTGTTACGTTGCGCAGCCTCGCGGGGAAGAATCCAGATCCATCCGTATTGCCCTCCTCTTTGGTGCTATAGCCCATGACGACGACCTTCGCATCTGGCACCGGTTGGTTATCGTCGTCCACCACCTTTACGGTCACCTGCACTCTCGAACCGCACCCTGCAAGAAGCCATGAACAAAACGTCACCAACAGAACATATCCTACCCGTCTCGACATCTCCGCGGATCCAGTCCTGCGCGTACCAACCCGCAAACCGGGACAGCTCACGTTTCGTGACTCCGGCATGATACGCTCAAGATGCTTCTTCATCGCCGGCCTTCCAGTTCCACAAATTTGTCGAATGCCATTCCAGTGTAAGGATATGCCATATCGTGGAGGTCGCTGTGCTTCCACCGGGACAGATCGCGCGAACTTTGCAGCCTCTCCTCCGGCCAGCCGCGCTTTTGGAATTCTTCGTTCATGTCGAACTGATTGTTTTGCGGTATGATGAAAGGCTTCTCAGGAAATCCATTGGCCCCGGCCGCGAAGGTTCTTGCCGGGATGGCTTCGGCGAGCAATTGGGCGCGCATGTCGGAGGCCACCGGTCCGCCTGAGGAAGTTGTGAGTCGCGCATCGAGGAATGGCAAGAAGAATGGGTTGCACCACAAATCCACGTCGGCGATGCCTGCCGCCTGGGCGGGGGCTTCATGCCCGCTGGAAATATAGACCGGGGTCGGGATTGGGCTGCCAGTGATGGTGACAATCGAGCCGGCCGTGTCCCAGTAGGAATTAAATCCCCATCCTCCGTATTTGCTTCCCACCAGGTTTCCTGCCCACACATCGGAGAGGCGCAAGGCCAGGAGAACCGGGAGGTTTCCGACGAGATAACCTTCCGTGTAGAGGGCATTCACATCGCTGGCCCGGACCCGGCCTTTGAGAGTTTCCTGCAAAACCCAGGCGTAACGGCCAATCAGCCAATTGACCGGCAATTTGAAGGTCGGCCATTGAAGCTGGAATGAGGCGACGTCGCTTATCCAGGGATCGCTGTCGTCCTGCCGGTTTTCCAGAACCTCCTCGCCGCTCGAGTAGAAATTGTACAGGTCAGTCAGTTGTGGAACGTCCTGGAACCGGCCGTGCCAGGTCAATGCGTGGCGTCCGTCGTCGTCCGGGAACAAGCGGAACCATTCGCTGGCGTAGAGGCGCTCGGGGTAATCGCGCCAATCGGGGTGCGTCATGAAAGGCTGGTTGGTCAGCCCGGCGTCGAAGGCTTCCATCGCCACGGCGGCGTCCAGCATGAAGAAGCGGTCCGGCAGCGCGTCATAATCCTGGATGGCCGAGCAGGCGGCCATGTTGCCGAGGCTATGGGCTGCGAGGGTGATGTCCTGTCCGGCCAGGTTGTTGTTGAGAAAGAACGCCAGGGCCGGCGCCGTCTCGAACGCATGTCGCACATTGACGTGATAATTGATCGTGGTTTGCCCGGCCACCTGGGACTCTTCGCCGTACCAACTGACGGCGTAGAAGCGGCGGTGAGAGCCGCTCCACCAGAGGCGTTTGAACATTTCCGCAGCCCAGGCGCGCGATTGGCGTTCGTTTACGTTGTAACCGTGGAGGAACACAAAGGCCTGATCCTCCTTTGCGAAGCGGGGCCAGTTCTGCGGGAACAGATCCGCCGGCCGTTCCACCTCCTCGCCCGCCGCTCCGCGCAAGTTGACCCAGGCATACATGGATTCGGCGCTGCTGATCCGGAGCGGCAATTCCAGCGCGGTCACCGTCCTTCTGCGATTGCGCACTTCGAGCCGCAACGGCTGTGTCGTCGCCTGGCGCGCTTCAAAAAGCAGGACACCGCCCTCGCCGCGGGAGATTTTGTCGAGGAATTCCGTGGAGAGGACCACGCCGTCCGCTGTGACCTGCCGAACGCCTGTGGCGCTGGCGGCGGGCTGGTTGAAATTCGGGCCGAATCCCAAGGCCGAGGCGTTGGTCAGGTAACTTCCGGCTTCCTCGGGCCGCAATGCGGTGTAGAGAAAATTGAGAGCGCCCTCGCTGTGGACCAGGCGGTATTCATATTGGGCCGACGGAAACACCGCGAGCAGATTCGAGATGTTCAGCCACACGGGAAACCAATCCACCAGATCCGCGGCCTCATTGACCTTGTTATCGGCGTAATCCGGGTCGCGTCCGTCGAACTCGAACGCGCCTGAGCGGGCGCCAGGGAGATCGCTGATCCCGAGGGCAGATGCCGTCGTGCTGTTGTCCGAGTCGTCGTTGATCCAGAATTGGTAGGGTTGCCGGTCGGGCAGATCATCCTTTTCGTCCAGCTCGATCCGGCCATCGCGATTATAATCCACGGCGAGGGAAGCATTTGGCAGAAGCAGAAAGGCGCGCGGCACCATCGCGGTTTGCGATGCGCCATTGTCGAGCACGATTTCGGTGCGGTGAAGTCCGGAACCGACCAGCAGGCCGTGGCTGTTGATGGAACGCGCGGTGAGCAGGTTCCAATCGGATGAGGAAACCAGGTTGTTGAGGGTGA
>JBEKFT010000422.1:0-2553 GCA_050013175.1 Verrucomicrobiota bacterium | reverse complement strand
GCCGCAGCGACAGCGCGACGGCGGTGGGCGGGATGGCTTCCAAGATCGAGGCGGCGAAAATCGTGGTGCGCTCGGGCATCCCGCTGGTGATCGCGTCCGGGGAAAAAAAGGGCGTGCTGGCGCGGGTGATTGCAGGCGACGAGGAAGGCACGTTGTTCGTGCCGCGACCCGCCAAATTGCAGGGGCGCAAACGTTGGATCGCGTTCTTTCATTATCCCCAGGGGGCACTTTTTGTGGACGCAGGGGCGAAGAAAGCCCTGCGCGAAGGCGGAAAGAGCCTGTTGCCGCCGGGTGTGGTCCGGTGCGAAGGGAATTTCGAAGCCGGCGAAGTGGTGCGTATCTGCGATCTGGATGGAACCGAGTTTGCGCGCGGTATTGCGAAATTCAACGCGGCCGAGGTGCGTGGAAGGAAACTCGCCCGCGTGGAAGTCGTGCACCGGGATGATCTGGTAATTCTGTGAGGGAACAACCAACATTCAACATCGAACATCCAGTGCGGGGCCTGATATCGTTTCATTGGATGTTGGTTGTTCGATGTTGAATGTTGGATGTTTTTCCTCATGAAACGGAAGCCCGCCATCAACGATCTCCTCAAGGTCATGGCCCGCCTGCGTTCGCCGCAGGGCTGCCCGTGGGACCGCGAGCAGGACCACCTGTCCCTGCGCTGGCACGCGGTGGAGGAAGTTTACGAGTTGATGGACGCCATCGAGGCGGGCGACGATCACGAGCTGGAGGAGGAACTGGGCGATTTGCTGCTGCAGGTGGTTTTTCACTGCCAACTGGCCAAAGAGCGGGGTGCGTTTGATTTCGAGAAGGTGGCTCGCCGCATCACCGGCAAGCTAATCCGGAGGCACCCGCATGTCTTTGGGAACGTCAGAGTCAGGAACGTGGACCAGGTATGGGCCAATTGGGAGAAGATCAAGCGCGCGGAAAAGCTGGGCACCCGGCACGCGCGGTCCTCGGCCCTGGACGGCATCCCGAAGCATCTGCCGGCGCTGCTGCGGGCGGAGAAACTGATCAAAAAGGCGCGCAAGGCCAATCTGATTCCAGAGACCGCCAGAAAGCGGGCCGTCAGCCGGGCGAAGCTGGCCACGGAACTTTTTTCACTCGCCCAATCCGCCCGGCAACGGGGCTGGTCGGCGGAAGCCCTGTTGCGTGATGAAATCGGGAAACGCGAGCGCCGATTTCGAAGACTGGAGAGCCGGCAGGCCCGGAAGCTCTGCGGCAGTCGAAGCTAGGAGGGCATCAACCGGCTTCGTCCGGCCCGGCTCAGATGTTCGCGCAGCAACGTGCGCGTGGACTCGCTGTCGTCCACGGCGCGGACCCGTTCCAGCAGCCGGCGGGCGTCGTCGAGTTTGTCGGCTCCGGCAAGGGCTTCGATTTCTTGCGCGGCCTTCTCAAGGTAGATCTTGCGCGCAGTTTGGAGCGCCTCAGGATTCAGCTTCTGGGTGCCGTCACCCCAAAGCCGGCGAACGATGTGTTCGAATTGGTTCGTGAACTGATCCGGCGGCTGCGCCGCGACGGCATCCGCGTAACGGCGCGCGTCCAGTAACTTGTCAAAAACGAATGGAGCCAGGAGCCGGCGCCCCGGCGAGTCAGGGGACAGTTTGTCGAAGACATCCAGCGTGAGCCGCTCTTCGTCCAGCGTCCGGTTCAGCGAGGCGAAGTCCATGGCCGCGGCGAAGTCGCCGCCGCCGGATTCCAACTGTGATTTGGCGGCGTCACGCCGATCGCGCAGCACGGCGAGCGCCGGCGGATAGTCGCGGCCCAGTTCCTGGATCGAACTCAGCAGGAAGCTTCCCCGCACCCCCGTATAGCCAGGCGCGTTCTTCATGCCCTCGTCGAACAGCCAGAGGTATTCCTTCAGCGCCTCAGCCTTTTGCCCCGCTTCGGCGAGTGTCCGCCCGAGTTCGTATCGGGCCTGCACCTGATCCTCGAGGCCGCCCTTGGCCGCGGCAGCCACCGCCTCCCGTGCGCGCATCAGCGCAGTTTTGCCGGCCAGCGCGTCGTTGAACTCCGTGACGAACCGGGCCGCGTCCCGATAGCCGACGAGCCGGTCAAGAACCGAGCCGTCAGGCTTGAGCAGCAACAGCGTCGGGTAGGCATCGATCTGATAGCGTTTGGCCAGCGCGACGTTCTGCTCCGCATCGATCCTCAGCGGGATCGTCTTGTCCTGCAACAAGGACATGACCTTGGGATCCTGCCAGGTCGTGCGGTCGAGCATTTTGCAGGGGCCACACCAGGTTGTAAAAAAGTCCACGAAAGCGATTTTCTTCTGTGCGGCGGCTTGTTTGAGGGCCGCGTCGAAGGACAGATCGGTCCGGAACATTTTGGGTTCATCCGCCGCACGGGCCAGGCACGATGCCAGCAGGCAGCCCACCGCCGCGATGAGTGGCAATGCCCCCCGAATAGAGAGTTTGTCGGGCCGAGCGTGAAATGCGTTGAACCGTCCGCGTGGAGCCTGGGAAGTCATTGGAGATATATTCCGCACCCTGACGGCAGTGTCAAGGGCGGCGGGCTCTATGGGCACGATTGGAAGTGGGCGTCAACCTG
>JBEKFT010000421.1:0-2566 GCA_050013175.1 Verrucomicrobiota bacterium | reverse complement strand
ATTTCCGGGCTCGAGGCCTGTCCGCCAAACAACGTCCCTCCCAGCGCGTTCAGCTTGTTCGGCAACTCGGTCGGCGCGCCCAGGATCTTTCTGAAATCATCATGAATCGACCGGCTATCATCAATGATCAGGATTCGACGATTGTTCTGCGGGTTGACATCCATAACCAGAAGGCTGGCAAAGCAGAAGATATGCCGGATGGAAATGAAGCGGTCCGAGAGCCCCCACGCGCCGGATTCCAGACAGCCTGCCCAATTTAGCGGCAGTGATGGCAGGATTCTGGAAAACACCGGCGGTGTTCGGGCACTCCCCCGCCCGATCCACCGATGAATCCCGCCCCTCCGTCCCGCCCGGGTGCTGGCAAAAGAAGAGTCCGGGCGGACGGGCTCCGCACTCCGGGGCGGTGTTGGGGGGTCGTTCCGCTCCAGCGCTCGAGTCTCACTTTGGAGTGGACAATCCGGTCAAAGTAACCGATTAGTTATATCGCTGGCGGCGGCTGATCCGGAAATCAACGGGTGATTCCTGGGACCGGGGCGTCCGCGATTCGGTGAACATCAACAGAAAGCGTTACTCAGGATTTGAAGGGCTATGGATGACGAGCACAGGCGGGCCGCGGGATCCCCGGCAGAGGCTGGAGGGGCCGAGGCGCCGCTGAGAAACCACAAGCCGTCTTTTTGGAAGCGGCGGCCGACCATCGTGGCGGGCACCTTCGTGCTCGCCGTCCTCTTTTTCTTCGGTCTGTATTACATCATCGACAGCTTCACCCATGAGTCCACCGATGACGCGTTTCTGGATGCAACGGTGGTTTCCTTGGCCCCGAGGGTGGCCGGCCAGATCAAGAAGCTTGCCGTCATCGACAATCAGGCTGTAAAGGCCGGCGATGTGCTGGCGGAGATCGATCCGAGAGACTTCGAGATTCAGGTTGCGCAGAAGAAGACGGGCCGGGTCGCAGCCGATGCCAATGTCAAATTGCTGCTGTCGAGCATCGAACTGCTCGCCACCCAGGTCGGGACCGCCGAGGCCACCGCCAACCAATCGGAAGCCCAGGCCGCGGCCAATCAGGCGACGGCGGAGCGGGCCGACGCCGATTTGAAGCGGGCGGAGGATTTAATCCGGCAAAGGATCATATCGCCGCAGGAATTCGACACCGCCAAGGCGGTCGCGGCCTCGGCGGATGCCACGTTGAATGCGGGCCGGGAAAAGGCGGCGAGCGACCGGTCGAAGATTGCCGAGTCCAGGGCCGAACTCGATGCGGGACGCAGGGCTTGGGAACGGGCGGAGGCGCAGGCCGACCAGGCCGGCGTGGACGTCCAGCAGGCCGACTTGAACCTGTCGTACACCCGCATCCCCGCGCCGCAGGACGGGCGCGTCACACAAAAGGCCGTGGAACAGGGCGATTACGTCCAGGTCGGCCAAAGACTGATGGCGCTTGTCGCCAACGACATTTATGTCATTGCCAATTTCAAGGAAACCCAGCTCAGGAACATCCGGCCGGGACAGAAGGTGACGATTACGATGGATTCCCTGGGAGGCCGCAAATTTGCCGGCCGTGTCGAGAGCATCCAGGCCTCAAGCGGCGCGGCGTTCAGTCTGTTCCCGCCCGAAAATGCGGTCGGCAACTATGTCAAAGTGGTCCAGCGCGTGCCGGTCAAGATCCTTTTCGATCAACCCGTCGAGGCTGCCCACGTGCTGGGGCCGGGCATGTCCGTCGTGCCTTCCGTGAGGGTCAAGGGGTTCGAAGTTCCCGATGTCGTTATCGCCGTCGTCGCAATCCTTCTCGCCATCGCCGCAGGCTTTGTTTGGTCCTGGGCGGGGAACAGAAATCAGCACGGAGACGGGTTGCGGGCCATGGGCAAAGATTGAAGAGAGCAACCCATGGCGGACTCTCCCACAAGCAGACCTTCTTCTGCACCCGCGCCCTGGCGCCCGACCCACAATCCCTGGCTGATCGCCGTCGCCGTGATGGCGGCCACGTTCATGGAAATCCTGGACACGTCCGTCGCAAACGTTTCCCTGCCTCACATCGCGGGCAATCTCTCCGCGACGACCGAGGAGGCCACCTGGGTGCTGACCAGTTATCTGGTTTCGAACGCCATCGTGCTGCCGATCACCGGCTGGCTCGGAATTTATTTCGGCCGCCGCCGCCTGCTGGTGATGTGCATCGGCATATTCACCGCGGCCTCGATCCTTTGCGGCATGGCGCCCACTCTGCCGTTCCTCATCCTGGCGCGCATCCTCCAGGGCATCGGTGGCGGAGCGATGCAGCCGATTGCACAGGCCGTGTTGCTGGAGAGTTTCCCGCCCGAGAAACGCGGCGTCGCCATGGCGACCTACGGCATGGGAGTGATCGTCGCGCCCATTCTGGGACCCACACTGGGCGGATGGATCACGGACAATTATTCCTGGCGCTGGATTTTTTACATCAACGTGCCGGTCGGAATTTTTGCGATGCTCATGGCGCAGGCGGTGATCGAGGATCCGCCCTATATCAAGAATGCCAAAATTGAGCGCATTGATTTCCTGGGGTTTTCGTTCCTGGCGATCTGGCTGGGCACCCTGCAGATCG
>JBEKFT010000420.1:0-2577 GCA_050013175.1 Verrucomicrobiota bacterium | reverse complement strand
CGCAAGGGCCATCATGCGGAAGGGAGCCGGGCAGGCGTAGTCTGGTGAAGGACAATAAGTGAAACCAGTATGACTGATTCCAGACACGGCAAGGGCAGACTTCGTGTCCTGATTGCCATTGCGAGCTACGGGGAGAAGAATCTCAGGTTCCTCAAGGAAATCATCCAGAAGTATCGGAACATGACCTTCAACGTGGATGTAGTGGTGGTCTCTGAGGCACCGAAGGATCTGGGGCATGACACCAGGGTCGTCGTCGGTCTTCCAGCCAAGAATCCCTGGTCTCTGCCGTTTGCACACAAGGCAATATTCGCCGAGAATGCCGACCGCTTCGACCTCTTTATCTATTCAGAAGACGACATGGACGTGACTGAGGAAAACATCCAGGCTTTCGTCCGGGCCTCCGCCGCGTTGAAGCCGGACCAAATCGCCGGTTACCTCCGGTACGAGACTGGCCAGGACGGGGCAAAAGTCCTGACGGACGTGCACGGGAACTTTCACTGGCAGCCGGAATCTGCAGCCCATAGCGGAGGCTATACCGTCGCCGAGTTCACGAACGAGCATGCGGCATTCTACATCCTGACGCAGTCCCAGTTAAAACGGGCCATTGCTTCGGGCGGCTTCCTGCGCGATCCGTACGAGGGGCGATATGACATGCTTTGTAGCGCAGCCACGGATCCCTACACATCCTGTGGATTTCATAAAGTCATTTGCGTTTCAGTCCTGGAGAGCTTTTTGATCCGGCACATGTCGAACCTGTATGTCAGCCGCCATGGAATTTCACTCGCCGAGTTCCAGCAGCAGGTTCAGGCGCTCCTGAAGATCGCCGATGGGGTTCACCCGAGGAGCACGCTTGGCCCGGTTGAACCCAAAGTATTTCAACCGCTTTATTCCAAGAGTTTTTATGAGAAGCCGCGTGAGGACATTTTAAGGATGGTGCCTGGGGACGCACGGAGCATCCTTTCGATTGGATGCGGATGGGGCGCCGTTGAGGCAGAGCTCCAGCATCGCGGCGTCAAAGTCACGGCGCTTCCGCTGGACTCGGTCATTGGTGTTGCAGCCGGGCGCCTTGGACTCGAGGTGGTCAACGGGAGTTTGACGGAGTGCCTGGACGCATTGGGAGAACGGCGTTTCGACTGCGTGCTGATCTCAGACCTGCTGCATCTGCAGGAGAATCCGGCCCATTTTCTCGAACGGTGCTCGAGGTTTGTCACACAGGGAGGGGCGTTCGTGATCGGCGGCCCCAACTTCAACCGGGCGCCGAACCTGGTGAAGCGGGTTCTGGGCGTGGACGGCCACCAGCGGCTGCGTTCGTACGAGGAGAGCGGCATCAGTTTGTGCGGGCCGGCGACGGTCGCAGGGCATCTGAAGAGCGCGGGCTTTTGCGTTCGGGACGTGCGCTGGTTAAGCCATGCGCTGCCCGGGAAGCGGCTGGGGCGCTGCCGTATCTCGCTGGGCAGTCTTACGGCCAAGGAATGGGTTGTGCGGGCACGGCGTATCCGCCCGGCAGGGACCTCAGTTCAAAGCCCAGATCCTTCCGGACAATGAGAATCCTCATCACGGGCGGCGCCGGTTTCATCGGCAGCCATCTTGCGGAACACTTTCATGGGCGCGCCGCCGTACGGGTTTTGGACAACCTGCGCACCGGCCACCTGCGGAACCTCGCGGGGCTTGATGTTGAGTTTGTCGAGGGCTCGATCCTTGACCGGGACCTTCTGCGCTCAGTGATGTCCGATGTTGATTATGTGTATCACCTTGCAGCGATGGTGAGCGTGCCGGAGTCCGTTCAACACCCTCAGGCTTGTGTCGAATTGAACGTGACCGGCCTTTTGAACGTGCTTGAGGCCGCCGCCGCCGCCGGGGTGCGCAAATGTTGCTTCAGCAGCTCCGCGGCCGTCTATGGTGATAATCCTGTCGTTCCGAAGCGGGAGGAAATGAGTCCCGAACCGCGCAGCCCTTATGCCGTCACCAAGCTTGACGGCGAATTCTATTGCCGTCAGTTCACCGAAGCCGGCCGTCTGGAGACTGTAGCGCTCAGGTTTTTCAACGTCTTCGGTTTGCGCCAGGATCCTGCTGGCCATTACGGCGCGGCCGTGCCGATCTTTTTTCAGCGCGCGCTGGCGGGGAAGCCGTTGATCATCTTTGGCGACGGCTGCCAGACCCGCGACTTCATCTACGTGAAGGATATCGTCGCGGCGTTGGAATTTGTGACGACCACCACGGGATTGACAGGCGTATTCAACGCCGGTTATGGCGGTCAGATCACCATCCTGGATTTGTCGCGGCGTATTCTGGATCTCACCGGTTCGCATTCCTCGATTGAATTCCAGCCTGAGCGCCCGGGGGATGTGCGCCACTCGCGGGCCTGTGTTGACCGCTTGCGAGCCGCAGGTTTCCAGCCTGTGGGCACATTGGAGGACGGTCTCCGGCAAACGCTTGCCGGGGTCCGCAACTGCCCCACGCCGGGCGCGGCCATCCGGTGAATCCATTGAGGGGCCGGCTCATTCCTCCTCTTAAAATGCCCATTCGAATTTCAGTCATCGTGCCGACGCACAACCGAAAGAACCTTCTGCTGCAATT
>JBEKFT010000419.1:0-2593 GCA_050013175.1 Verrucomicrobiota bacterium | reverse complement strand
AGCAACTCGAAAAGCAGCCTCCGGCTGCGCTCGACCCCCGGCACGATGTCGCCCTCGAAATCAAACCAGGAATAGCCCCCGAAGTATTCGTCGGGCGCGTTGACCAGGAGGTAATTCATCCACGGCAGGCCCATCGCTTCCGGCAACCAGCGATAACCTTCAAGGCTGTCCCCCAGTCCGTGCAGCATGATCCACAGGTGGCGAGAGTCTTTTTCCTGTGCCGGAATCAATTTATGTTCGAGCATGAGATGATTTACCTGAAAACTTGCTGTTGCTCCAGAGCTAGATTTGGCGCCCGTTCCACGTATTTTTCACATACCTGCTCAGGGTTGGCCAGACGTGCTGGCGGCGCCGGGTTGAAGGCGCCGGGCTTCCTGGTCGGCCCATTTCGACAACTGCTCGCGTTGTCCGGCGCTGAGCCGGGCCATCGGGTGGATCCAGGCGTAGCTCGGCAGCGGCATATCGCCCGAGGAGACTTCTTCGCACACGCGATTCCATTTTTTGGCTGCGCGCTGTGGATCGTCGTTCGGCCACTCGGAAAAATTGAGCTTTTTGCGCGCGTCTTTCACGTGGCCGTCCAGCCACCAGGACACGGGGGCGACATGGCTGTACCAGGGCCATTGGGTTTCGTCGGAGTGACAATCGTAGCAGGCGGACCGCAGAAGGATGGCGATCTCGGGCGGAGGCGGGTTGGTGGCGAGGACATCATGGCCGGGAACCACGGGAGGGTTTGTGAGCGCCGGGTTTGTCAATTGCAGCGCCGCCGCCAGAACGACTCCGCCGCCGACGAGCCATTTCAAGACCGCTTTCAACCGGCTTGGGCCAGTGCGTTCCAAAGTTGCGGGCACATTCATGAGAGGCCACAACATCCGAAAAAGTTCCTACAAAAGCAATGATATCGGGGAGGCGACGGCTCGTCGCCACCGGAGAGCGGCTCTGCGAGCCGCAGCAAGCGCGGAGGGTCTGGGTTTCGGAAAACCTCCAACGCGCGAGGCATCGCCATCGCCTGCTGCGGGTCACAGACCCGCGGTCCACTTTTATTTTCCGATGCAGAACTGGCTGAAAATCATGTCCAACAAATCTTCGGTGGCGGTTTTGCCGACGATTTCACCGACGGCATTCACGGCGATGCGCAACTCCATGGCCGCCAATTCGAGCGTGTGATTGGCCTGCAACGCTCCGATGGTGCGACGGGCGGCGACGCGGGCCCGGTTGAGGGCGTCCTGATGGCGCGAATTGACCATGGCTTCCAGCATCTCAGCTTTGATTTCCCCGGACCAGACGACTTCCCTGATGACATCTTTGAGCCGTTCAATCCCGTTCCCGGTCAGACAGCACACATCCACGACCGGCCGGCCGGGGGGAATGTTTCCCGCGCGTTCCGGCCCGTGCTTTCCGCCCTGGCGGGATTGTCCGGCCTGATCCGGCAACTCGAGTCGCGCCGGCAAATCCATTTTGTTGCGGACGAGTATGCGTTTCTTTTCAGGAAATTCGGCCAGAGTGTCTTCATCCGCCCGGGTCAGGGGTTCGGAAATGTCGAACACGTGGAGTACCAGCTCCGCCTTTTCCAGCGACTGCCGGCTGCGCCGGATGCCTTCAACCTCGATCTCATTCTGTGCCTCGCGCAGGCCGGCCGTATCGATGAACACGACGGGCAACCCGCGGATATTGGCGGTTTCCTCGATGGTATCGCGGGTGGTGCCGGGGATGGAGGAGACGATCGCGCGGCCATGGCCGAGCAGTTGGTTCAGCAAACTGGATTTGCCGGCATTGGGCCGGCCGACGATGGCGGCGCGGATGCCGCGCCGGAGGATCTGTCCCTCGTTGGCCGTTTGCAGCAGTTGATCCATGAAGGCCACACCCTGTTCGAGGCGGGCCAGGAGCCGGGTGCGGGTGTCCGGCGCGATGTCTTCGTCGGGGAAGTC
This sequence comes from Verrucomicrobiota bacterium, assembly GCA_050013175.1. Classification (GTDB taxonomy): domain Bacteria; phylum Verrucomicrobiota; class Verrucomicrobiia; order Limisphaerales; family BOG-1460; genus BOG-1460. The sequence continues at coordinate 668 of JBEKFT010000419.1, read as the reverse complement.
GATGTGCGCTTCGAGATGGGCGAGGGTTTTCATGAGTTCATCGCGGAGCAGGTTGATGCGCTGGGAAAGTTTGCCCGCGAGTTGCTCGTTGGCGGCCCGCAAGGCCAGTTCGGTGCGCGAATGGATCAGGTCAGCGACGGCCTCGGCCTGGGCCAGGTCGATGCGCCCGTTCAGAAAGGCGCGCCGGGTAAACTCCCCCGGCTCGGCGGGCCGGGCACCGCTTTCGAGCACCGCATCCAGGACGGTCTTGGCCGGGAGGATCCCGCCGTGACAAGTGATTTCGACGACGTCTTCGCGGGTGAACGTGCGCGGGGCCCGCATGACGGCGACCAGCACTTCGTCCACCGTGGCGCCGTGTCGGACGATCCTGCCGAAATGGATTGTGTGTGATTCCGCCGCGGAGGGTTTCAAGGACTTGCTGCCGGCGGGGGTGAAGCACTTGTCCGCGACGCTCAACGCTTGCGGGCCGGAGAGGCGAATCACAGCCAGCCCGCCTTCTCCCAACGGGGTGGCGATTGCAGCGATGGTGTCGTCAAGCATCCTGGTAGTCTCGTGGGTCGAAGGTCGGGAACCTGAAAAGGCCTTCCCGTTCCCGACTCCCGGCCCGGTTCAATGTGCGCACTGTCCCCGCGTATTCTCGGCATCGCGGCCTTCGAGCCACAGCCGCG
>JBEKFT010000418.1:0-2618 GCA_050013175.1 Verrucomicrobiota bacterium | reverse complement strand
AACACTCGGGCCAACGCTGCGCGAAGCGGCTTTGAGCGAAGGCTTCAACACCAACGCGCTGGTCCTGACGGAGGAACTGGTCCGGACCTGGGCGCGCGCCGGCGCCACCGCCGGCGTCGTCTGGCCAACCAACGAAGTGAGCCAGTGGCTGTTGAAACGGTTCGTCACGCATTCCGCCGACGGTTGGCTCGTGATGGGCCTGATCTATCCCGCAACCAACCGGGTCGAAGCGGCATCGCTAGCCGCCCTGTCCTCGAGCCTGGCCGGGAACCACGCGTTGCTCTCCGGTTGGGAATTGCTCGGCGCCGCGACGCTGAAACGGGTTCAGTCCAAAATGTGGCAGGTCGTCACACCCATGGTCGTCCTGGTCCTGGCTTCACTCTGGTTCGCCTTCCGGCGGGCAACCGAAATCCTCCTGGGCATCGCCGTCTTGCTGCTCAGCGGAGTCTGCCTGCTGGCCACGATGGCCGTGACACGGTGGTCCTGGAATCTGCTGAACCTGATGGCCCTGCCGTTGATGCTGGGCACGGGCGTGGACTACTGCATCTTCATGCAACTGGCCTTGCGCCGCCATGGCGGAGACCTCGTCCTGGTTCGGCGTTCGATCGGCCGCGCCCTGCTCCTGTGCGGCGGCACCGCCGTGGCCGGGTTCGGTTCGCTGGCCTGCTCCAGCAATCCCGGCATGGCAAGCCTCGGCAAAGTCTGCGCCGTCGGCATCGGCGCCAATATGCTCATCTCCGTGTTCCTCCTGCCGGCCTGGTGGGCCAAACTGAGTCCAAGGTCCAAGGTCCAAAGTCCAAAGTCTGAAAGCCAAAGTTCACGCTCCACGCTCCACGCTCCACGCTCCACGCTCCACGCTCCACGCTCCACGCTCCACGCTCCCCAGCCCCCATCGCCGTCTTCACTTTACCGCGCGGGTCTGTGGCGGCTGGGATTGGGCGTTGTCCGGATTCTACCGGCGGCGTTTGTGAAGGGATTCTGCGTGCTCGTGGCCGAGGTTTATTATCTCGTTCAATACCGGCGCCGCCAGGTCGTGGTCGAGAATTTCCTGCCCGTATTCGCGGGCGACCGGTTGGCCGCCGAAAAAGCGACCCATCGGCTTTATCGGAAGTTTGCCCTCAAGTTGGTGGATCTATGGCGCGCCGAGAGCGGTGTGCCGGTGCGAAACTGGCTGGTGAACGAGCCCGAGCTGGAAATCATCCACGCAGCCCGACGGCGCGGTCGCGGCGTGCTCTTCATCACGCTGCACCTTGGAAACTGGGAGCACGGAGGCCTGTTGCTGACGCAATTGGGCATCCAATTGACGGTCCTCACGCTGGCGGAACCGGACGACGGTTTGACGAACCTCCGCATCGAGTTGCGAAAACGCTGCGGCGTCGGGACTCTCGTCATCGGCCAGGACAGCTTCGCCTTCGTCGAGGTCATCAAACAGCTTCAGGCGGGCGCCGCCCTCGCGATATCGCTTGACCGGCCGCCGGCTCACGGCGCCGTTTCCGTGGAATTATTCGGCCGGACCTTCGAAGCGCCGGTCGCCGCCGCGGAACTGGCGCGGGCATCCGGCTGCGCGTTGATCGGGGTGACCCTCGTCCGCCGACCCACCGGGTTTGCGGTCAAGGTGCTCCCCGAGTTCAACTACGACCGCAAAGCCCTGGGCAATCGCGAAGCCCGCCGCGAGTTGACCCGGCAAATCCTGCGTGCATTCGAACCGCAGATTCGACAGGATGTGGATCAATGGTACCAATTCGTTCCCATCTGGCAAAAGGACACATAAACCGCGCGCCGGCACGCGTCCTCCGGTCGCTGCGGCGCTGGTTTTGGATCCCGATTTGCTCGGCGGCAGCCGTTTCCCAGGCATCCGACCTGAACGGGCTCGTTGACCGCTGGTTCACCGTGCAGACCAATCTCCAGAGCTGGTCCGCCGATTTCACCCAGACCCGGTCGCTCAAGGTGCTCACCCAACCGCTGATGGCCACCGGCAAGGTCTGGGTGGCGGCGCCCGGGCGGTTCCGCTGGGAGCTGGGCCAGCCTCCGCAAACCATCGCCCTGCGCCGGCCGGACGAGTTGTTCATCATCTACCCCCGGCTCAACCGCGCGGAAAAGTACCCGCTCGCCAACGTGCCAGCCGGTCCCTGGGCCGACGCCCTGGCCCTCCTGGATGCCAGCCTTCCCCGAGATCGCGCCAGCATGGACGCGCGCTTTCGCCTGCTGTCGGTGACGGAAACGAATTCGATCCTGCAATTGACCCTCGAGCCCAGAAGCGCCGGCGCCCGAAAAGTCATCAGGGGGATTTTGATCGGCTTCCGGACGAATGATTTCTCCATCGCAGTCACCGAGATGACGTTCGCCGACGGCTCCATCCTGCGCAACGATTTCACCAATGCCGTGCTCAACCGGCCGATCGATCCCGAGCTGTTCGAGCCGAAGCTGGCGAAGGATTTTACCGTGGTGGAACCGTTGCGCCAATGACCGCCAAGCCCGATCTCCTCCAACTGGCTCTTAAATCCCTGCCTCACGGCCCCGAATTCCGCTTCGTGGACCGGATGGTGAGCCTCACTCCCGGCCAGGAAGGCGTGGGCGAATACCGGGTTCGCGGCGACGAATACTATCTCCGCGGCCAT
>JBEKFT010000417.1:0-2625 GCA_050013175.1 Verrucomicrobiota bacterium | reverse complement strand
GTCTGCGGGTAAGGACAGTGTCAAGATGCACCCCCCTGAACGGCGTGTTGCCCACAGGGTGGCGGGGTGGGGACGGCTCGTCCCCATTGAGGGTCCAGACACTCAAGGGATCCGGCGACGAACCGTCGCCGCCCCGATGTGCGAGGTCAAACGGGACCCCAGAACCTTTGCGCAGGGCCGTCGGCGGCGGCCATGACGGTGGAGACGGCGAGGATCAGAGCAAGTCTCACCCGGCAAGTTGTCCGAACATCTCGTCAGCGATCACGCCTTCCGCGACCTTCGTCACCGGCCCGGTCATCACAATGTCGAAGTCCGGCCCGATTTCGATCGCGAGTTTTCCGCCGGGCATGTGAACGGTGATCGATGGATCGCAGAGGCCGAGTTTGTGAGCAACCGCCGCGGCCGCGCTGCTGCTGCTGCCGGAGGCCAGCGTATAACCCGCGCCGCGCTCCCAAATCTCGATCTGGATGTTCCGCCGGTCGAGCACTTTCAGGAATTGCACGTTGGTCCGGTTCGGAAACGCCGGATGCTCCTCGATCAGGGGGCCGAGTTGCTTCGCTACCTCGGCCGTGGCCGCCAACAGCACCACGCAATGCGGATTGCCGACCGTCGCGGCGCAATACGCGAACGTTTTGCCGCCGGCTTGAATGGGCTCGTTGAGGACCTCGCGGCGCGGGCCGGCGACGGGGATCTGGTCGCTCCAGAAACTGACCCGGCCCATTTCAACGCGAACATTGCCGCCGCCGTCCAGAACGGCGGACTTCACCACGCCCCCGGGCGTTTCGATGGCGAACACGTCGCTGCCGACCTGTTTCCGGTCCCACAACCAGCGTGAAAAAATCCTCAATCCATTCCCGCTCTTTTCCGCTTCACTGCCGTCGGGATTGAAAATGCGCAGCGCGAAGGGCGCCTCCCGCGAGGGCAGCGGGCCCAGCAGAATCCCGTCCGAACCCACCCCAAAGTGGCGATGACAAATCAATCTCACCTGATCGGGCGTCAGCGGCGCGGGCAATTCCTTCGGATCCAGTACCAGGTAATCATTCCCCAGCGCGTGGTATTTCCAGAATTTCATCAGCGGTGACGCTAACGCCCAAGTCCCCGGACGCAAAGTGAAAAAAACCAATTCACGAAGGTGCGGTATCGGGGTGGCGCTCGTCGCCAGAACCCCCGATCTTCTTTTAGCTGACTGGGGGCGAGCCGTCCCCGCCCCGTCATGAAAGGCGGAGCAATTAGCTCTTTACAGCGCAGAACGGGATTCGCAGAGTATGAGCGTGTCAGCGACTTTCGATGAGAACCGTTTAGAAGGCCAGCCGCGACAGCAAAACTACGGGTTCAGCCCCCCTCCCGACCTGGCAACGGCAATTCTGCGCGCGCAGGAGCATCTGTTATCGATCCAGAAACCGGAGGGTTACTGGGTCGGGGAGTTGATGGTGGATTCCACGCTGGTTTCCGACATGGTGGCCTACCATCACTGGGACGGAAAAGTCGATCCGGCCTGGCAGCGCAAGGCCGTTCATCAGATTCTCTCGATGCAACTGCCGGACGGCGGCTGGAACATCTATTGCGGGGGTCCGTCGGAGGTGAACGCCACGATCAAGGCGTATCTTGCCTTGAAGCTTGCCGGGGTGCCGGTCACGGATTGGCGGATGTTGCGCGCGCGCGAGGTGGCGCTGAATCTGGGCGGCATCCCGCGGATGAACACGTTTTCCAAGCTCTATCTGGCGCTCCTGGGCCTGTTTCCCTGGGAATACCTGCCGACGATCCCCTGCGAGGTGTTGCTGCTGGGAAAATGGTTTCATGTGAATTTCTGGGACATGAGCAACTGGTCGCGGGCCATGCTGGTGCCGCTTGCGATCATCAATCATTTCAAACCCACGCGGCCGCCCAAGAACGGCGTCACCATCGATGAACTGTATCCCCAGGGTTTCCACGAGCGGGATCTGGCGCTGGCGCCCGACCCGGATCGCCTTTCGTGGCGCAACTTTTTCCTGTGGCTCGATCGCCTCCACAAATTTGCCGAGTGGTTCGCCGAAAGCGGCATCCACCCGTTCCGCAGACGCGCGCTCAGGAAGGCCGAGCAATGGATGCTCGAACGCTTCGAAGGATCGGACGGCCTGGCCGCCATTTTCCCGGCCATGCTCAATTCATTGATCGCGCTCAAGGCGCTCGGTTATCCCGACAATCATCCGCAGGTCGTCCGCGCCGCGCTCGAATTGAAGAAGTTGCAGCATGAAACCAAGGACAGCGTGCGCATCCAGCCCTGCTTTTCTCCCGTGTGGGACTCCGCCATCGTGGCGATCTGTCTCCACGAATCGGGGATTCCCGCCGACCATCCCACGCTCCGGAAATGCGGGGACTGGCTGGTGAAGCGGGAAATCCGGATCCGCGGCGACTGGCAGTACAAAAACCCGGCGAAAGTCGAGCCGAGCGGCTGGGTGTTCGAGTTCAACAACCAGTGGAACCCGGACGTGGACGACACCGCGATGGTGCTGCTCGCGCTGCGGAAAATCCCGACCCACGATCCGCAAAAGCGGGATGAGAGTTTCCGGCGCGGGTTGAATTGGATGATGACCTTTCAGTGCAAGGACGGCGGGTGGGCGTCGTTCGACAAGGATTGCACCAAGA
>JBEKFT010000416.1:0-2626 GCA_050013175.1 Verrucomicrobiota bacterium | reverse complement strand
CTCCGGCCGGGAACAGGTCTCGACGCTGACGGCCGGGGTCGAGCAGTTGCGACAGCAACGGGATGCGGCCAACGCGCAATTGACGGAGAGCAGGGTGGGGCTTGCCTCGGAGGAGCAGGTCTCCGCGTCGTTCCGCCAGCAACACACGGCCCTGGAACAGCGGATTCATGAGCTGGCCCAGGTGGTTGAACAGCGCCGGGCGGAGTGCGCATCGTTCGTCGGACGCAAGGAGCAGGCCGGGAGCGAGATCGAGGAATCCCGCGCCGGCATCGACCGGCTCCGGCACGATCGGGACCAGGTGGGCGCCCAAACCGCTGAATTGCTCTCGCAGAAGCAATCGCAGGAATCGGACATCGCCGCCCGGGAGGAGAAACTCCGCGAGCATCGGCGCCGGTTGACGGAGTTGCAGCAACAGCGCGGTGCGCTCGAGGTGGAACTGGCGCAAAGGAACATGTCCGTTCAAAACCTGCGCGAGCGCATCCAGCAGAAGTATCACGTCCGGCTCGACGACGTGCGCAGCGAGTGCATTACCATCACGTTCGCCGAGGAGGGCCCGGCCAAGGTGCACGTCGTGACGCCGGAAGAGATGGCGGCGGCGGGCGCGGCGACCGACTGGGACGAGGTGGGGCGCCAGATCGAGGCGCTGCAGCAGCGTCTGGATGAAATCGGGCCGGTGAATCTCGTCGCGATCGAGGAATATGAGGAGACGGAGCAACGGTATCAATTCCTCACCAAACAGAACGATGACCTGGTCCAGGCCAAGGCCCAACTGCTCGAAGTCATCAACCGCATCAACGCCCAGACCCAGCAGATGTTCACCGAGACGTTCGCCCGGGTCCGTGAGAATTTTCGCGCACTCTTCACCGAAGTCTTCGACGGCGGCAAAGCCGACCTGGTTCTGGTGGACGAAAACGACGTCCTGGAAAGCGGCATCGACATCGTCGCGCGTCCTCCGGGCAAACAGCTCCAGGCGATTTCATTGCTGTCCGGTGGCGAACAGACCATGACCGCCGTGGCCTTGCTCTTTTCGATTTACCAGGTCAAGCCGAGTCCGTTCTGCGTCCTGGACGAACTGGATGCGCCCCTGGACGAGTCGAACATCAACCGGTTCATCCTCATTCTCCAGCGTTTCCTCACCCACTCGCAGTTCATCATCATCACCCATAACAAACGCACCATCGCCATGGCCGACGTCCTCTATGGTGTGACCATGGAAGAGCATGGCGTGAGCAAGATCGTCAGCATGAAATTCCGCAAATCCGACGCCGGCGCCGCGCAGGCCGCGGGTTCAGCGGAAGCGCCCGCCTCCGTAACCCCCTCGAACGCCGGAGAACAGAACCCCCGGAAACGCGACGACCCCGTCGAAATCGCGCTGGCAAATTAGACCGATCGCGCCAGGACGGGCCTCGGCCCACAGCGCTGAGAAAGATTCGGCTGATGTTTCTGCTATTTTGCATGCCGAACCGATGCGGCGAACTGACGCGTTCCGGAGCCCGGCTCTGTGAGCCGCAGCAACGGCTCTTGAATCCAGATGCCTTGCGATCTCCACTCGCCCGTTGCTTTGCCAACCCCGCTGCGGGTCGCAGGCCCGCTGTCCGGACCGCGGCTCTGTGAGCCGCAGCAGGGTGGGCCTCTCTGTGATGTGGGAAGGTGGCGGCAGCGTTCGGGGTTGCCGCGGTGTTCAGCGTTTCCGCTGGCCATAGAACTGCGCGCCGTGGGTGTTGTTTGAGAAAAGCCGCACCTGCCGACCGCGGTTTATTCCTGGAAGCACGGTCTCCCTGGCGAGCAGGCCTGAATGTTGGCCTGCCTGTCATCAGGTCCGGCTTCGGAAAGGGTTCGATTGCACCAGCAATGGGAGGAATCGGTGAACCCGCCGTTTTGGCGCTCGAACACCTCGTCCGCCTGCGCCGGGATGAACATTTTTTTCGTGCGGAGATGTTTGCAGACAAGGGATGGCTTCATGACTGGGCCTTGAGTTGCAGGAGCGACCGCTGAATCAGGGCGCGCGCGATCGGGATTTTGTAGCCATTGTGCGCCTGCGCGTGAGCCCGCGCCAGAACCAGATCGGCCGCCCTGGCTGCGGTCTCGGCGTCCAACGATTTGCCCTCGAGAGAATCGTTCGCTGCTGCGACTTCATAGGGCACCGGGGATACCGCTCCCAGAACGATTCGGGCGCGGGTGATCTTTGCGTTCTCGATCCTGCCGGCGGCGGCGCAACTGACGAGAGCCCAATCGAAGGCCGACTTCTCGCTCGCCTGCAGATAGGCGCTGCTCGTGCCCCGGACCGGAATTTCGACGGCGAGAATCAAGTCGCCGGGTTCGAGCGAGTTGTGCGCCGTCGGATTGTCCCAGGCCCTGGCGTAGAGCTCCTTCAGGGCCATTCTCTTTTGCTCGTCGCCGCGCTGCACGAGGACGGTCGCCTCCAGGGCCGTCAGGGCGACGGACAGGTTGGACACGACCGGGCTGATGCAGGTGTTGCCGGTGAACAGGCTGTGATATTTGTTCTCGCCATGGCGGGCGTAGCACGTGTCGCCGCCCCTTTTCAGGCACAGGATGTCGCGATGGCGGTAATACCAGCATCGCGAATGCTGCGCGAGGTTGCCGCCCAAGGTGGCCACGTTTCGAA
>JBEKFT010000415.1:0-2629 GCA_050013175.1 Verrucomicrobiota bacterium | reverse complement strand
ACCCCACCCCCGTGATTTCCACGGAAAACGAAGTGTTATTGCGGGGCCGGATGCCAGGGTTTAGTTTGCGAACCGCAGGGTGGCCTCCGTATTGGATTTGCTCGACATTCATTTCTGGGTTGCCTCGCCCTGGGTGCTGGCCCTTTCCGTCTTCCAACTCTGAATGTTTTCGTGACCTGTCGGCCTCACAGAGCGGCATACGCTGCTGCGGCTCGCATAGCCGCGCGCCAGCAGCCTTCGGCACATCGGAATTTTTCTTTCACCCCATTCTGATCTGTTTCATCCTGAAACCGTGCCAGGATTAATCGCCATCGTGGGCCGGCCAAACGTCGGCAAATCGGCCCTCTTCAACCGCATCGTCGGACGACGCATCGCCATCGTCCACAATGAGCCGGGTGTCACCCGGGATCGCATCAGCGCCGAAGCCGAGTGGCTGGGCCGCCCCTTCACGCTGGTCGATACCGGCGGCATCGGCCTGCTGCGGGGCGAGAAGGCGGGCGAGGCCATTGTCAAGGCCGCCATCGAGCAAGTGGGGCTGGCGGTCGAGGCGGCGAACGTCATTTTTTTTGTGGTCAACGTGCAGGAGGGCATCGTGCCGCTGGACCGCGAGGTCGCCCAGCGATTGCGCCGCAGCGGCAAACCAGTCCTGGTTCTGGTCAACAAGGTCGATACGAGCCGCGCCGAGACGAGCGCCCTGGAATTTACCGAACTCGGCTTTGACAGGGTTTTCCCCGTCAGCGCCATCCACGGCGAAGGCATCGATCCCTTGATGACCGCAGCCATGGCCCTCCTGCCCGCGCCGGAACCGGAGAGCCAGGCACCCGAGATGGCCGCTGCCGCGCCTGTCGGCGCCCTCGAACCGCCCAAACTCGCCATCGTGGGCCGCCCGAACGTCGGCAAATCCTCAATCATCAACGCGCTGACCCAATCCGAACGCGTCATCGTCAGCCCGATCCCCGGCACGACGCGCGATGCGGTGGATGTTCCGTTCGAGGTGGAAACCGGCGGTGAGCGTCAGAGATACATCCTGATCGACACCGCCGGCATTCGCAAAACGCGGAGCGTGGGCGATTCGATCGAGTTCTTTAGCGTCAAACGCGCCGAGGAATCCATCGCCCGATGCGACCTGGCCATCCTCGTTCTTGATGCGGAAGCCGGCATCCTGGAACAGGACAAAAAAGTGGCCGACCGGATCGTGGAGCAACACAAGGCGTGCATCGTCGTCGTGAACAAGTGGGATTTGATGGAGGAAACCGTGCGGACGGCGCGCGAGGAGGAGATCGAGCGGCGACGGAAGAAGGAGAGCCCTTACGGTCCGAAGTCCATGACCACGCTCTCGGAATTTGGGGCATGGGTGCAGGAATACCTGTTCTTCCTGGATTACGCGCCGGTGATTTTCACGTCGGCAAAATCCGGCTTTCACCTGGACCGGCTGCTGGAAGCGGTGCGGTATGTGGCGGCCCAATTGCAGCAGAAGATTCCGACAGCGATCCTGAACCGCACCCTGCAGGCCGCCGTCGAGCGGCGGCAACCCGTCAGTTCGCACGGGCACCGGCTGAAATTCTTTTACGCCACGCAGGTCCGGCGGTCGCCGCCCACGTTTCTCCTGTTCGTAAACCGCGACGAGCTGTTCTCCGCACAATACAAGAAGTACCTCGCCGACCAGATGCGCCGCGCGTTCGGGTATGAAGGGTGCCCGCTCCTTCTCGTTCCCAAATCGCGCCCGCAGACCATCGAGCCGGTGCGGAAGTTCAGGAAGCGCCGCAAAGAGGAATCGGAGAAACCGCGCCGGCGCAGGTTCAAGCAGCCGCCAAGGTGAATTGGCGGAGCCGGTCCGCGGCGGGGACTTCCGCGGTTTCACAGCCGCGGCTGCGGGAGGTTATCCCCACGCCAGTTATTCCCCGGCGCGAATAACCCCGGAAAAACCGCGGGTTTTCGGATCAAATTCCGGATCTTCCGGAAGGGAACAACCCGCGCATAAAAAAAATTCAGATTTTTCTTGTTACCCCAATCCGTAGTGATAGCCTTTTGAAACGCCCCCACTAATGGGGCTTTTTGGCCTCAGTGGAAAGGTCAAAATATCCCAGGAAATTAACAAGCTTTTGATTTAACTTGGCCCTTGGTTTCGTTGAAGGTTGGTCAATGGAACATCAGGCAAATTCAGAGAGGAAACCATGATCGACGCACGCGAGGAAGTTATGCCGTCTATTTCACACACGCATCGCCGCCGCCCGACGCCTTCGGTTGCGGCCAGCCGCCAGCCCAAGGGCGGCGGTTCGGGCGCCGCACGGTCGCTGCATATCAAGCGCGTGTTCAGCGACCCCAAAGTCAACCCGTTCGACCAGCTCGAATGGGAGCGGCGCCTCGCCGAAATCACGGACGACGCCGGCAAGGTCATTTTCAAGCAGGACAATGTCGAGGTGCCCAAGTCGTGGTCGCTCCTGGCGACAAAGGTGGTGGTTTCGAAATATTTTTACGGCGAGCAGAACACGCCCGAGCGCGAGGTGTCCGTCCGCCAGCTCATCCATCGCATCAGCCGCACGATAGCGGACTGGGGCGTGAAGGACGGTTATTTCAGCAAGGCCGACGGTGAAATTTTCTACCAGGAATTGACGTGGCTCTGCCTGAA
>JBEKFT010000414.1:0-2634 GCA_050013175.1 Verrucomicrobiota bacterium | reverse complement strand
CGGGCTGGTCTGGCTGCGGCGACGCAGGTAAATGAAAAAGCAGCGGAGCCATGGGACGCCGGAATGCCGGAGGATCGAAACGGGACTTCCTCGCCGGATCGCCGCCTCACTCCGCATCCCCGTCCCCTTTCTCGCATGAACTCCAGAAGCACCTGGTTTTGGGTGGCTCTCGCCGGAGGGTTGTTCGCGTTCATCTTCTTTTTCGAGCGGCACCTGCAGAAGCCGGCCACCGGACCGATGAAGCTCCTGCCGCAGTTGACGGCCTCGGCCGTGACGAGCATTCAGATCCTGCCCAAAGGACAGGTGGCAATCCGGGCCGAACGCACCAACAGCGCGTGGCGGTTGACGAGCCCATTCAGCTACCCCGCCCGGCCGGATCGCGTCCAGGAGCTGCTCGCCGCCCTGGAATCCCTCACACCGGCGACATCCATCACGGCGCAGGAGTTGAAAAATGTCCCAAAGGCGGACGAACGGTATGGCTTCGATCCGCCGCAGAACACCCTCGTCCTGCAGCAGGGCGAGGATCAGACCTTCATCCATCTGGGCTACCGGACTGCTCCCGGCGACCAGTTGTTCGCGCAGGTTGTGGGCATCGGCGAGGTTTACGTCGTGGATGCCGATCTGTTAAAGCTGATCCCGGCCAGGGCCGATGACTGGCGCGATCCGCGACTGGTGGACTTGATGCAGATTGTGTCCGATCGCCTGCTGGTGACCAACGCCGGGAAAGCGTTCGAGCTGCAGCACAATCCGACGAACCACCTCTGGCGCATCATCCTCCCCGGATGGGAAACCCGCGCCGACAGCGACAAGGTGATAGAGGCGCTGAAACAGCTTCAAGATCTGCGCGCCATCCAGTTCGTTTCGGACGATCCGAAGGCGGACCTGGACTCGTTCGGCCTGCAGGCCCCCGAACTGAGCCTGGCATTCGCGCAGGGGACGAACACCGTGCTGCAGCTTCAATTCGGCAAGAGCCCGACGAACGACACCGGCCAGATCTATGCGCGGCGCAGCGACGAAAACTCGGTCATCACGGTCTCGAAGGACGCGCTCGGACGCTGGCGCGCGTCCTATGACGTGTTTCGCGACCGGCATCTGGTCACGATGACGGGGCCGCTGGACTCGATTGAAGTCCGGGCTCAGGACCATTTCACGGTCGAGCGGGAAGCGGGCGACACGTGGCGCATCCTGCCCGGCGGGGTTCCCGCCGACCCCGAGTTGGTCGATACGTTCATCCGGAACCTGGGCGACTTGCAGGTCAGCGAGATCGTCAAGGATGTCGTGACCGCTCCGGATCTGCCCAACGTGGGGCTGGCGTCTCCAAGCCGCCAGTTCACGCTGAGGGCGGCCGTGACCAACGCCGCCGGCGGCATCACCAACCGGATTATCGCGCAGCTCGATTTCGGGACGAACCAGGATGACAGGGTTTACGCGCGGCGGACCGATGAAAGCTCCCTGTACACCGTCACACAGGCCGATCTGGCGCTGCTGCCTTCGGCGAGCTGGCAATTGCAGGAACGGCGCATCTGGCATTTCGACGAAAACGACGTGGCGCGGATCCTCCTCCACCAGGATGGCAGGACCCGCGAGATCGTCCGGAACGGCGTCAACCGCTGGTCGCTCGCGCCGGGTTCGCAGGGGATCATCAATGATCTGGCCATGGACGAAGTGGCGCACCAGTTGGGGGGACTGACCGTTGAAAGCTGGATCGCGCAAGGCGATGAGAACCGTGCCCGATATGGTTTCACGACGAACAGCCTGCGGGTCGAGGTGGAATTGAAAACCGGCCCGAACCTGAGCGTTGAATTCGGCGCCACCGCGCCTTCCGGCTCGACCTATGCGCTGACCACGCTCGACGATCGACCCTGGATCTTCGAATTCCCCTGGCGGCTCTACCACCAATACGTTCAAACCTATCTCACGATTCCTGCCTATCTCCACTGACGCATGGCCGCGCGCGATACAAGCCGCTTCTGGCGCAAATGCCGAATTGCCTTCCGCCGGGTCCGGATGTGCACGTGGCTGGTAATCCTGGTGCTGCTCGGCGCCCTCCTGTATCTGAACCAGGTCGGCCTGCCCGGGTTTGTGAAGAAGCCCCTGTTGCAAAAACTCCGCACCCGCGGCATCGACCTCCAGTTCACCCGATTGCGCTGGCGCCTGGACCACGGGATCGTGGCCGAAAACGTCCATTTCGGGCGCGCGGACGAACCCTCCAGCCCGAAACTCATACTCGAGGAAGTCGAGGTGAATCTCGATTACCGCGCGCTCGCCAGACTGCAATGCCAGGTGGAGTCGCTCATCTTGCGAAGGGGTTCCCTGGTCTGGCCCATCAGCTCGAGCAACACGCCCCCGCGCAGCCTGTGTGTCAGTAACATCCAGACCGAACTGCATCTTCTCCCGGGCGACCGTTGGCAACTCGATCATTTCGGAGCCCGATTCGCCGGCGGGGACATCCAGCTCACGGGCACCATCACCAACGCTTCAGCCGTCCGCGACTGGAAGTGGGTTCATCCGCGGACACCCACCGCCACCCGCCTCGGCCAGTGGGCGGACGCGCTGGAACAGGTCCGTTTCTCCGCGCCGTCACGACTCAACATCGACGTGCGCGGCGACGCCCGCGATTTGCCGGGATTCAGC
>JBEKFT010000413.1:0-2646 GCA_050013175.1 Verrucomicrobiota bacterium | reverse complement strand
GAGAATTTTCATGCGCGCAGACATCTTATCCGGACAGCCGTCCTTTGTCGATTTGATTTCCCCCGATCCCTCCGTTCGCAACCAGCCATCCCAACAAGGCAAACGCCGTCCATGCCAAAGCCGGGATGTAAAGGCAGAACTCGCCCAGTCCCTGCAGAAACCAACCGAGTAATCCGATGAAAATGGCGAACGACACCGGATCCGCCGACGACCACACCCGCCGTCCAGTCGCCGCCAGCGACAGTAGGATCCACGCCAGATAACTGATTCCGCCGATGATTCCGGAATCTGAGAATTGCTCCAGATAGTCGTTGTGGGCCAACTTCGCCATTTCCGCAGCCGGGCTCTTCAATCGCGCGTAAGGCTTCTGAAAAGTGCCGGGCCCCGACCCCGCCCAGGGGTGCTGCTCAGTGATCTGCAACGCAGCCCGCCAATAATCCAGCCGCGCCCCGGCGCTCGTCGCCCCCGATGCAAAGTAGCCGTGGAACCGAACCACGAATAGAACGGATCCGACCACGAAGGTGGCGCCCAGCACAGTCCATTTCAAACGCCGCGGCCAACGCAGATGCAGCAGCCACACCCCCGCGAGCGCCATGGAGACCAGCCACCCAAGCTTCGAGCCGGTCCAAAACAATACCGACAACCCCAGAAACAAAGCCAGGGCAACGATGGCATTCCGTGTCGGCATCGTAAATCGCCGGGTCTTGTCAACCGCGACCACCAGTGAGATGGGCCATAACAGCAGCACCGCGCCCGCCAGCGCATTGGGATACACCAGGGTGCCGTGAACCCTGCCTTTCGCATACTTGGCCAGGATGACGGGGTTTGCCACATCCATCCCGTTTGTCGTGACGATCACGTCGTCGCGCTTGAGCTGGACCAGATCATCCGGAGCGAAGTTCGTCCATCCCGTGCGTTCACCCTCGATCAAAAGTTGTCGCTCCTGAGGAAACTCGAACAGCCGCTGGTTCGTGGCGCGGACCAGGCAAAACGTGAAGCCGGCCAGCAAGCCGATCAGCAGCCAGTGGAGCGAGCGCCGGTCCCCCAATACAAGCGCGCCCAGGAAATAGCATGCCACGCATCCACCAAAATGCAGGAGCACCCCCCCCGTAAGACCGTCATCGACGCTTCGCGTCCCGGACACGAATTGCCAGCCCAACCAGATCGCCGGCAGCATCCAAAGCCATCGAGCAGCCCTCCACCGCGCCTTCATTGCCAGACCCAACCCCGCCCCGACCACGGCCAACGGTGCCAGCAACCATTCCCCCCACCGCGCGGGCCATATGTAAACCCATGCCTCGTGCAGCGTCGCCGGCGGAGTGATTCTTTGGTCGAGAACAACCGGATTGCCGAGTTTCAGAAACGAAAGTCCCAGGAAAAGCCCGAAAACAATCGCATAAAGGTCGTGAGCCGAAAGCAGCGGCCCGGCCGCATCAACCCTCTCCGCCTGAAATGCTCCCTGCCGCTCTCCCGCCGTCCTTGGATCGCCGGCATCTGGCATAATGTTACAGATGGAGTTTGAGCAACCCCACCTCCAGCGCGAGCGCCTCCTGAACGTTGGAATGGAGAAGCCGCTGCGTGTCCTCGAGGACCCGCAGGTTTTCCACGGCTTCGGCAGTCGAAATTCTCCGGCCCACCTGCCCGGCACCGCCCAATATCGGGAAACTCAACAACTCCGCCATCCCCGCCGCGCCCCCGCCCCCCGGCTGCGCCCCGAGCGTGTGCAGCCAGACGTCCCGCAGCCAGCGTTGCAACAGCGCCAGGACATCCGCGCGCCGCCGCCGGTACTCCGCCTCAATCGCCGCGGCCAGTTCGACCTCCCATTTTTCCATCAATTCTTTCTCCGCATCCTCATGTCGCTGCAACGGCGATCGCGCGGTCAAGGTCTCCTCCGTCGCCGACTTCATCCCGTTTAATTCCTGCAGCAGGACATCCAGCAGACGGTACCGGTTCAACAAGCTTTTCGCCTCGGCCGCCGCCATGTCGCTGAATTTCCCCAGCCATGCCGTCTCGGACGGAGTCAACGCGCGCGGGCCTTCGCCGGCAAAGTTCAACCTCAGGCAGCGGGAAAGGATCGTCTCCAGCAACCGCTGCGGCTCGGTGGTCAACAAGATGAAAACCGATTTCGGGGGCGGCTCTTCGAGGGTCTTCAGGAACGCGTTTGCCGCCTGCGCGTTCAACCGGTCCGCCGCCACGAGGATGGCCGTTTTATATTCCGCCTCCGCCGGCTTGAGATGAACTTCCCGCAGGAGATCGCGCATCTGATCGACTGTGATCACGCGCGATTTGGATTCGGGCCGCACCCGGTGGATGTCGCCATGATTCCCGCCCTCGATCTTCAGGCAATTCACGCAGCGATCGCAGCAATCGATCGGAACGCCGTTGCGGCCCGGGACGGGTTGGCGGCAGCCCAGGGTTTTCGCCAGGGTCCTCGCCACTGCCTCCAGTTCCTCGAGTTCGTGCCCGGCAAAGAGGTACGCGTGCGCCAGCCGCTCGCGCTCCAGGGAACGCTGCAGCAACTGCACCGCTTGCTCGTGTTCTGGAAAATTCTTGAACGCCATGTCACGCTGTCGCCTTCACCCATCCGGTGCGGGCTTCCGAAATGATGTGTTCCATCCACCTCCCGATTCAACGAAATTCTTCCTC
>JBEKFT010000412.1:0-2656 GCA_050013175.1 Verrucomicrobiota bacterium | reverse complement strand
AATTCCCACCTGTTCCGCCACGCTCCGGGCCGTGAGCGCGTTGTCACCCGTCACCATCACGACGCGAACGCCGGCACCGCGAATGCCGTCCACGACTGCTTTCGAATCGTTGCGCACGGCGTCTTCCAATCCAAGCAGGCCGGCCAACCTCAACCCAGCCCCGTTTCCGTAAGCCACAGCCAGCACGCGCTGGCCGCGCGCGACAATGGCTTCAGCCTGCGGCTGCCAAAGCGATTCTGCCACGCCGGCCAGTTTGGCAATCACCGCTGGCGCGCCTTTCAGGAAGCGCTGGGTCCCGCTTCCGTCGCGATACACCGCTTCGGCTCGTTTCGTGGCCGGGTCGAACGGTCGGAAGTCGATGCGTTGCAGTTCGCCGTCGTGCCAACCGCGCTTGACCGCGGCATCGATGATCGCTCCGTCCACCGGGTCTTGTCCGGCGGGGTCGCTGGCCAGGGCGGCGGCCCGCAGGAGTTCCTCTTCGGAACTGCCGGGGGCGGGCCAGAGTGCATTGACGGTCGCCTCGTTGCGGGTCAGCGTGCCGGTCTTGTCGCTGCACAGCACCGTCATCGAGGCAATGTCGTGCAGCGCGCTGAGCAGGGTGATGAGCACGCCGCGGCGGGACAGCTCCAGCGAGCCGAGCGCCGCCGCGAGCGTGAACGTGGCGGGCAAGGCGACCGGGATTGACGCCAGCAGAATGGAGAGCAGCAAGGGCAGAACGTAGCCGATCGTCATTCCCTCGAGGTGCGCGTAGCCGGTCACCACCACGATCATGGCCGCGTTGACGACGAAGAGATTTCTGACGACGGCAACAATTTCGTGTTCCTGGCGATTGGCCGATCCGGCGGTACGAACCAGTTCGGCGGTTTTGCCAAAGAAAGTGTGCGGCCCGGTGCTGGTCACCTCACCCGTGGCCTCACCGCCGCGCACCATCGAGCCGGCGTAGGTCGTTTTGCCAGGCTCGACCGAGACGGCGGCGGATTCGCCGGTCAGCGCGGACTGGTCCACGAGCAGCGAGCCGTCCACAAGTTTGACATCTGCGGGCACGATGCTGCCTTGCCGCAGATGCACCACGTCGCCCGGCACCAATTGCTCGGCCGGGAACGTGGCCCAGGCGCCGTCGCGCCGGACGCGCGCCTCCACGTGCAGTTGCTGGCGCAGGAGCGACAGCGCCTTCTGCGCGCGGCTTTCCTGCAGCAGACTCAGCATGGCGTTCAACACAAGCAACCCGCCGATTACCGCGGCTTCGACAGCTTCGCCGAGAAAGAGTTGGATGATGATGGTCGCTTCCAGGAGCCAGGGGATCGGCGCCCAAAAGCGCTTGATGAACTCCTTCAGCGGGCGGGCCTGTTCTTCCAAAACCGCGTTGGGGCCGAATTGCTTCAGGCGCGCCTGGGCTTCGGCCGTAGTCAGCCCCCGATCATTGTTGGCCGCGATGGCCGGAGTCATCATTTCGTGAGAAGTGGTTCCATCTGCCCGGAATGGATTCACTCTACCACTCACTGGATCGGCCCTCAACCGTCCGGCCGCGTTATTGGGTTTTGGATCAGCGATCGTTGCCAAGCAATGTCTGTTGTAAGTTGCGGGAGTGTTGAAGGCCGGCCGTCTCTTGCCGCGGCCCTGTTCGCAACCGCCAGGAACCGGTCCTGTTGCGGGTGTTAACCGGGGATGCAGGCGTGTCTTCGCGCCGGTTCCGATCAACTGACAGCGATGAGGGAAACCTGCTCGCCACGCTCGTCGCGGCCAACGCCCGTGGCTGCTGGATCCAGCATCGGTTTGCCGTCCACCAGAAACCGGTAATGGTGATGCCCGTGGCAAAGCAGGGCCTGGACGTGCCACCAGCCATCCACCCGCCGGTGCATCGGGATGGGCAGCCAACGATTGAAATCGCCAACGATCTGAACGACTTTCGCACGGGGCGCATCGCAAAAGAAGCTGATGGGTCTGAGCGAATTATGGGCCGAGTAACGCTCGCTGGCGGGTTTTTCGTGGAGCGTATTCATAAATGCTTTCCTTCGAAGGTTGTCGCCCTTCGCGCTTATTCTTCCTCATGAAGCTCGAAGGCGGCGTGGCTGTAACGTGAGGACTGCATGAGGTGTAGCTCTCCATTTCCTGATCGGTAGCGGATTCGGCTTCCAACCAGCCTGAGTGTCTGTTGTTGAGTCTCGTCTTGGGCGGAACCCGCAACGGCAGCGGCCTCCGGCGGCTCCGGATGCACCGTGAAACGCACCAGATTGGCAAGATTCAGAACCCCGATTCCACCTGTGCGGAGGCCGAAGATCAAACGCCGCTCTTTGAGGAGGGAATAAACTCTGTTCAAACGGGCCGTTGGCAATCCGGCGATGATCTGCATCCAAAGGAACGAGTGTTGGTTATCCACCATTTCCAGGTCGAGAAACACCGGCGCTTCGCTTCGCGAGCCTGGTTGTTCCCATTGTTCCAAGCGATGGAGACCCTCCATGAACTCCACCTCCGTCAACTCCACCAGGGCCCCGAGGACGAATGGGAAGTCCCAAACCGACAGGCGATCGGTGATCAGGTCAATGCGCGTGACCAGGGGAGGGAGAAACACGGTTTGGGAACCCTCGTTGGCAACCGCGATTCGGTCTTGGGTGAAGAGCAAGGCGGGATGGAGTTCCACCAGGGTACGATTCACCAT
>JBEKFT010000411.1:0-2670 GCA_050013175.1 Verrucomicrobiota bacterium | reverse complement strand
CATTCCGGCATCGACAATCCCGCGTCCAGCCACGCGCGGCCGTTGTCCAGATACAGTTCACGACCCAGACTGAACGAATGAGGAACCATCAACGGCGCGTAGCCGCCCGTGTCGTCGTCATACTTCCGCCAACGCTCGAACCCGGCGCCCACGAATCCGACATCCGTCTTCGTCCAGGCGAGCTTCAGTTGGAGATCCTGGTCCGGAACCAGGAAATGCCCCTCGGCCGAGAATTTCGTGTCGGGCGTGTCCTGTTCATCCCATGAGAAACGCTCCACGCCCCCACCTGCCCCTCCCTGAGAGCCTTCGATTTGGCGAAATTTTGACTTGTTGCCCTCCACCCCCGTCCAACGAAGCGCCGGGGAAAATAACAGCGCAACCTGGGGACTCGCATTGGTCGTTGTCCAGTTCGCTCCCTGGTCGATCCACGCGCGGAGCAGCCCGATCTTGGACGGCGTGACCGGCGGCGCCTTCCCGGGCGGGGGCATTTGCATGTCCACGACCATGCCCGCCACATATTGGACGAGACGGCTGCGTCCACTGTCGCCGGGAACAATATCGTCGGCATTGTTGTCGCCGCCTTTGAGGGCCCACTCGCGGGTGGTCAGGCGAAAGTGACTCTTTGGCTTCTCCGGACCATGGCAGCGCAGGCAGGACTGCTCCAGGATCGGGCGGATGTCGCGGTCGAATACCACGTTGACGGCGGCGGCGGGTGGCAGTGAGAGGGTGTTGGTTTCTGCCATGGAACCGAGGGCGGTCAGGAGGAGGCAAAGGAGGGCGGCAAGCCATGAACCACACTTTGAAGCGCCGACAGCCTTTTCCGCGGGACCCCGCCCGATCGGCCTCGCGGAAAAGGCGGTCCGCGCTCCTTTGCGTAACCGCCGTTGTGAAACGGCGGAAATCCCCGCCGCGGGACGAATCCGCCAATTCACATTGCCGGCTGCGGGGTTCAGAGTCCCCATGCGCGGCTCCGTAAGCGTGGGGGTTCTGGATAATCCCACATCAGGGATCACCAATTCTGTATTGCGTATGCAACAAACTTTCGTCATGCAAGGTTCAGGGTTTCCACGAGCGATTTCCGGGTCGTGGAGGATTTCGATCAGCCAGCCGGGCGGGAACGCCACGGTGATTTGGCTGTGCCGGCCCCGACATCCCTGTTGCCGGCTAAAGCCGGTGATCCTGTCGCACGGGCTCAGGATCCCGACGCGCGCGGCGCGCGCTCCGTCAGCAAGCCAGGAGTGACACACACGTTGGTTGGATTTCCCGGTCTTCATCCGAGACTTGCGCGCCACGCGACACTCCTAGTATCTCAGAAACGGATCGACGTTTGAGCCGTGCACGGACGTGTGGCAGCCCGAAGCCCAGCACGTCGCCTGTCTGAGAAAAGCCGTGTGCTCGACTGCGCCGATGTAAATCTTCCCGGTCCCGACGGGGTTTTGGGCGTGACAACGGAAGCACAGGTTCGGGTCGCCATCGGCGAGCATTCTCAGGTTGATGGAACCGTGGGGGTTGTGGCAGACGGTGCAGCCTTCGCGCATCGCCTCGTGCTCGAAGACCACGGGCCGGGTTTGCTCGCGATGACATTGCGCGCAGCTTTCGTTGAGCCGCGCCATCGCCGGTCCGCCCGCGGGTTTGAAAATGTCGCCGCCGTGAGGGTCGTGGCATTGCACGCAGTTCATATGGCCTTCGATAACCGGATGATGTTGCGGCAGGTTGAACTCCGCTTCGGTCTCGGCGTGGCACTCGAAGCATGCGGCAGGGTCCTTGCCGGGATTCACGATGAACCGGCCGCGTCCGCCGCCAACTTCGATGTGTTTGCTCCCGGGACCATGGCAGGACTCGCAGCCGCTCTGTCCGCCCTCCGGCACGCCTTCCACGCGCAGCCGCGCGTGGGGACTGCCTGGGAAGACACGGACGTAGTTTGCGTGACAATCGGAACACGCCTGGTTGCCCGAGTAGTGTGCGCCCGGAATATCGGGCGGAGCGACGAGCGTCAGCGGGACCGAGGAGCATGAATCGAGCAGGCACGCCGCCGCAGCCGCGGCGGCGCAGACGATGGTGACGGCCACTGTTTGCGTTGATCTCACAACGGCGATTTCCTGCGCGCGCCAAAGTGGTCAGGGTCGGCGATTGCCCGTCTTAGACGTTTGGGTCGAAAGGATTCATGGCGTTGACGACGCCACACCCCCGTTCGTGTCCCCCGCCACGATCGTGTTGGAAGCCGCGCACGCCTTGAGGATCTCCCCGACGATGGCATCCGAGAGATCTCCGCCAAAGGGAAAGCTCGTCTGCAATCGACCGGCCGGATCGATGATGAGCGTGCGGAAGTTGTGGTTGAACAGGCCCGCATCGGGATCGACCACCACCCCCGAGATCTCGGCCAGTTCCTGGATCTCCTCTTTGGGCCCCGTCAGAAAGCTCCAATGCGCGGGGTCGTAATGGTAGCGGCTGCCGTAGGCCCTCAAGACCGCCGGCGTGTCAAAGGCCGTGTCGAAGGAAACGGACAGGAAATGCCAGTTGGTCGGGGCGCCAGGCCGGGAAGCGAGCCGGCGCGAGGCCTCTTCAAAATTCTTTGACAGGCGCGGACAATAATCGGGAACTGGACACCGTGTGAAAAAAAACGTGATGGCCAGCGCCTGGCCTCGAAAATCGCGGAGGCTCACCGGCTGT
>JBEKFT010000410.1:0-2677 GCA_050013175.1 Verrucomicrobiota bacterium | reverse complement strand
TCCGGCATAACCCGGATTGAAGAAAAGCCTCCCGTCGAACACCTGGCAGAACGACTTGTGGGTATGCCCGAACACAACCACGTCGGGCTGTTCCCGGGCGATGCGCTCGCTGATCGACCTGGCTGGATCGCGCGGATCCACAATGTGATGGACCAGGTATTTCCGCCCGTCGAGTTCCACGACTTCCGTCTCCCTCAACGGCAGCATCGAGTCGGTGTTCCCCGTCACCGCCGTCACGGGAGCGATCTGCTCCAACTGAACCGTGATGGACGCCTCGCCGACGTCCCCGGCGTGCAGAATGTGGCTCACCCCGTCGAAGAGTTGCGGGATCCGGGGATCCAGAAAGTTGTGCGTGTCGGAAATGACGCCGATGCGCATGGACTTCACTGTGTGCATCACGACCTGACAGGCTGAATCGCTTCGAAAAACTGAAGCCCGCCCGCCTTCAATTGTAACGATGCAGTTGGAATCGGGGAGAACACGCGCCCCCGCGTGTTCCGACCGGCGCCTCGCCGGTCGGAGGAGGGCACAATGCAATCAGTAAACGATGACTGGCCGCACGGCTCAAAAGTGGTTGGCGGGGCGCCAACCACTGCACGCGAGGGCGCGTGCGCTCCCCTGCGACTGAAGGGATACGTCTTCAAGCCTTCGCCTCTTCGGGTGCTTCCTCGCCTTCGGACGCCGGGGGGTCCGCCTCTGCCGTCCTCGCGCCGGCTTCCTTGTCCTGCGGCGATTCCGCGGCGGCGGCGACTTTCATTGCGGCGACAAACAACCCCACAAAGAGGCCGCCGCTGAGCATCGTGTTGCGGAAGAACTGCCACGTCTCCGGCCAGCCCCGCGTTCCCCGGATCAGCGCCGTCAGCCATCCCGTCACGTTCTTCGTGTATTCGGGATTCCCGAACGGATTGAACAGCCAGGACGCCGTGTTGGTGATCAGGTAAAACAGCAGCGCGCCCAACAGGCCGCCGCCCAGGAGCGCCAGAAACGAGGAGCCCGGCTTGAACCGGCGCCCGAGCCAGAGGATCGCCCCGTAGGCAACATAGTTGAACAATTGATATCGCAAGACGGAGGGGTTCCACACATCCAGGCCCTGCCGCCAATAATAATAATTCAGGCCGAGGTCGGTCAGCACCATGGCGCACAGTGGGACCGCCCAGGACGCGCGGCCCGACAAATAAACGCCGGCGCAGAACACCAGCGCGTACGCCGCGCTGAAGTTCGCAAAGTCCGCCGATAACATCCCCGGAAGCCGCGACAGCGCGAACACCAGGATGAACAGCAGCAACGATCCGATTTTTCCCTTCATGCCCGCCAGCATACGCCGGTCCCGCCCGGTTTCAATCCAGTAAATCACCTCGTGAAAACATGGATTTCAGGGAGACTCTGTTTGGATTCTCGGAGAGCGGCTCACAGCACTGCTCTCCTTTGGCTGTGGCTTGGCCGCGGTGCACTCATCTGCGTCTATCTGCGGTTTTGATTCAGTCCCCCCATCCGTGTTCATCCGCGGTTAAGATTCTTTGGATCCAAGTTCTCCACTCACCCTATTGCACCGGTGCCGAGTTCACCGTCGGCGCCGATTCGCGGCAAGGCTTGTCGGCGCGGTAAAGCTCGAGCAATCGCCGGGTTTTCTCAGCCAGCCCCGTTTCACCCGCCGCCGTGGCTGTTGCGCAGGCCTCCTGCGCCGTCTTGACGGCGTCGTCGAACCGCCCGGCATCAGCGTAGGCGGCGGCCAGCGTGCCGACGAACAGCGCCACCTGACGCCGCGTCAAGGCGCAGGCGCCCTCGGCGAGCCGCACCGCCTCGGCCGAATCGCGGATGTCCGGGTCGTCGTTCGTGGCCAGGATCCAGGCCAGGTTGTTCATCACGATGGGGGTATCGGGCCGGTAGAGGAGGACTGCGTGATAATGGCCGATCGCTTCACGAATCCTGCCGTGCATCGCCAGCACGTCGGCGATTTTGGATTGGGCCGGGCCGTAGCCGGGGAAAAGCTGCACCACTCTCTCCAGGTGCACCAGCCCTTCAGCGGCTTTTCTCTCCTTGATCAGGGCATCCCCGAGGAGGAATTCCGCCATCATGTTGTTCGAGGTCACGTCGAGGGCATGCCGGAATAAAGTCTCGCTGGTTCGCCAGTAGCGCAATTGAACCGTGGTCACCGCCACGCAGCCCGCCAGCGCCGCCGCCGCGACCCCGCCTGTTCCCATCCGCGAAACACCCAGCCAAGCCGCCAGTTCCTTCGCACCCCAGACCACCATGATGAAAAGGCCGATCGACGGAACATACATGTACCGGTCCGCCATGGCCTGGCCGCCCACCTGCACCAAACCGATCACCGGAACGAGCGTGCCCAAAAACCAGAGCCAGCCAAAAAGCAAAAACCGACGCCGTCGCGCCTGGGACAGCACGGCGCCGGTGATCGCGGCCAGAAGCGCGGCGGAGCCGAGAACCTGCCAGTCCGGCCAATCGACGTGAATCGGATAATAGGCCGCCAGATGTTGCGGCCAAACCGCCTTCGCGAGGTAGCGGACGTAGGAAACGAGCGCATTATCCAGCCGCGCCCAGAAGTCCACCCGGTTCAGGTCCATCATTGAACCCCCGGCGCGCTGGGCAAACACAGTCACCACGCTCGAGGCGATCGACAGCACCAGGAACGGCAGCTTGTCCAGGAAGTTTGAGAGTT
>JBEKFT010000409.1:0-2696 GCA_050013175.1 Verrucomicrobiota bacterium | reverse complement strand
CGTTTTGCGTTGGCTCGCGAGGTTTGGAAGCGAGTAAGGGCCAAGCATGTTAACTGCGAGCTGCTGTGTTTAGATAAGGTGCCTCACTCGGTTGTTCCATTATACATCAACGCTGCCGATTGTCTGCTTTTGACCTCGTTTCATGAAGGTTCTCCCACCATCGTCAAAGAGGCGCTTGCGTGCAATGTGCCGATCGTTTCTGTTGATGTGGGCGACGTGCGCTGCCGGGTGAAGGGGCTAAAGGAATGCTTTGTAAGTGAGTCGCTTGATCCGGAGGCTCTCGCGCGAGCGGTAATAGCGTCCTTCCGCGCACGTCCAACCTTTGAGGGAAGACATGCCGTTGTTGACCTGGATTTGCCTCGGATCGCTGAGCGGCTTTTGTCAATCTACGAATCAAGCTTGAGAAAGGCGGCCGAGAGGAGCGGGGGGACGAGGGCTAGCGTTCATGTTGAACGATGAATTTGAGAACCGGAGAATGAGCCAGGAAACCTCCCAAACCAGTGGTTCCACTTGCGCGCACGTTGCCTCGGTGGCGATTGTCGGCAGCGGCGCGGTTGCACATCATCATGCCCGCCACCTGGTGAATTGTCCAACCACACGGCTTGTCGCGATTGTGGACACCGATCGTTCCGCTGCCGAGGCTTTCGCTTTGAAATATAGTATTTCGCGGGTCCACAATTCCCTGTCCGAGCTGTTCGCCGCAGGTGGAGTGGATGCGTTGCACATCTCTACTCCGCCGGATTCCCACGAAATCCTGGCTCGCCAAGCCATCGACCATGGCCTCGATGTCGTAGTCGAAAAGCCTATCGCCTATTCCGCTGCCGTGACGGCTGAGCTTTATCAACTCGCCGCCGCCCGCGGCGTGCGCTTGTCGCCTGACTATAGCCTGTTTTTGGCGGAGCAGATGTGTCTGGCCCGGAAATGGATCGCTGAAGATCGAATCGGGAGCATTGTTGGCGTCGAGTGCCTTTACCAGACCACGCTTGATCGGGCACGCCTTGAGGAACCCAAACGGCCGCCGTGGCTCTTCGAGCTGCCTGCTGGCCCCTTGCATAATTTCTTTACCCATCCGCTCTACCTTGTCTTGCAGTTCACCGGACCCGTGCGCGGCGTGAATAGCGTCCCCCGCCATGCCGGCTATCTGCCGCAAGGTCTCACGGATAATCTCGATCTCCTGATCGACGGAACCAATTGCAGCGCTTTTGTAAATGTCTCCCTCGCCGCCCGGCCCGCCCAAACACGCCTCGTCATTCAGGGCGAGCAAGGGAGGATCGCCATTGATTTCGATGCTTTCCAAATCACGCTGGAGCGCGCGCCGGCGCGGTTCGGATCGGTCATGCGCCTGCTGCGCCCTTCGTTGCGCGGAATTGGTGCGGTCCGGCAAACCGGTTCGACGGCCCTGAAGATTTTGCGCAAACGCCTGGTTCCTTACGCGGGACTGAAGACATTGATTGAGCAGTTTTATTCGTCTTCGCCACCGGGCGGAAAATTGCCGATTCCACCGGAACTGGTGCTGTCTGTCGCTCGTGTGGAAGAGGAAATTGTCCGGTCGCCCGGAGTGTGGAAACTTTCCTTCCCTCGGGCCAGCTCGGTAGTTCCCGATGGCCCACACTCGAAATGGGTGGCCGTCACCGGCGGTACGGGTTACCTCGGCAGCCGGGTAGTTGCTGAATTGCGCAACCGTGGCTACGGCGTACGTCTTTTGCAGCGCTGGCAAAGCCACGGGGCTCTTCCCGCGGGCGATGATATCGAAGTTGTATATGGTGATGCCCGCAACGTTGACGACGTGCGCCGATTGGTGGCGGGAACCGAAGCTGTGGTCCACATGGCCGCCGGCATGAAAGGGTCGCGGGAGTTCGTGGTGGAGAGTTGCGCCGAGGCTGCCCGCAATGTGGTCCAGGTTGCCCGTGAACTGGGTACCCGCCGTAATATTTATCTCAGCTCGATGGCCGTCTTCGATTATCGCGGACTCAAGCGGCGCGACTTCCTCTCCGAGGGCACCGCCCTCGAAGCGGCCCCGGAAGAGCGCAGCGCTTACGGGATGGGCAAGACCCTGGCCGAGCGCATCGTTGCTGAAGAGATCGCCCGGAACCACTCTCCCTGGATGATCTTGCGGCCTTCCCAGATTTTTGGCGAAACTGCTGACTTTGCGCACCACCTTGGCAGTATCCTCGGTCGCAATGTCCTGAGCCTTGGTGGTCCTCGAAAGCGGATGCGCCTCGTTCATGTTGCCGACGTGGTCCGGGCGATAGTTGACTTCATCGCTCCGGAAAAGTTTCAGTCAGGTACAGTGCTAAACTTGACTCATCCTGACATTCTGCTGGCGTGGCAAGTCGCTGCATTGCTCAAACAGCGGTGTGGAGTAGATGTGGTTTACTTGCGCCCATCGGTTGGCAGGGCGCTGGCCTGGGCTACTCGTGTCACCCATACCATGCTTAAACGCGGTCCGCGAATCTCCGCCCGGCAGGCCGCTTACCTCTTTTGTGAAAGTGGCGCGGAAGCCAAGGCGGCCTTGGAGCTTGGCTGGCGCCCGGCGGCCACGTTGAAGGAACAGATTCAGGCGGCATTGACCGGCTCTGTCAGAAATTCCACGAAATAAAATCCTCTGCCCCAATGTCCAGAAGACAACGTGTTTCCCGTGATTCCTTGCCGAAATGAGACGGCCCATAAAAAGCCCTGCCTCACCACCGTTTTGA
>JBEKFT010000408.1:0-2709 GCA_050013175.1 Verrucomicrobiota bacterium | reverse complement strand
CATGTCCGATCGCACCCTTGCACATCCCAAGATCAAGCCGGTCTGGGATTCCGTGGTCACCGAAGTCCTGGACACGAAACAGGGCAAGGTCACGGGCGTGCGCGCGAAGGATCTGAAGACGAACCTGGAAACGGTGATTGCTGCCGCGGGAGTGTTTGTCGCCATCGGCCACATTCCCAACACACAGCTTTTTCAGGGCGTCATCACCATGGACGCCAACGGCTACATCGTGCCCCGGAAAGGCGCTGCAACGAATGTGCCGGGTGTTTTTGTGGCCGGGGATTGCTCGGACCCTGTTTACCGCCAGGCCATCACGGCGGCCGGGACGGGTTGCGCCGCTGCGATCGAGGCGGAACGCTTCCTGGAATCCCTGCAACAATAGGCAATCCTAGGGCAGCCCCTTCACCTGGTAGAATCGCTGGGAGCCCGCCGCGAGTTCGGTGTCCGTCCAGTCGGTGCCGCGGATATCGCGTTTGAGCAAGGTCCAGTTTTGCAGGTCGGTCGAGGAGTAGATGTTATAGTGAGACGCTCCATGGCCGGATTCCCAGCGAAGGTTCACCCGGGCATAAGTGGCGCTCGGATCGACTGAAACCTTGACGACGTGGGGCGAGCACGCGCCGAAGATGGCATCCAGTCCGGATTTGATCTCGGGATTCTCCGCGGTCAATTCCCACAGCAACCGGCTCCGGTAATTCTCTATCGCCAGCAGCATCGGACCGACATTGATTCCCATGACCATATGGTTGATCCACGGGCCGTTCAGGTAATCGGCGAACCGGACGGTTGGGTTTCCTTCCGTATCATACGGCGACCCCAGATAATGCGGGTCCAGGCTGAAGGCGTCCCCGAAGCCGAACAGGGGACTCCACAGGGCGGGGATTTGAAAATAGTGTCGCAAGGCGGCGAGGGCGGTCTGGGGGACGAAATTGATCGAGCTGACCGCGCCATACACCGCGAGTGTGCCGGCCTGGGGAGGTTTTGTCCCGAAACGGATGTTTTCCTCCGTGGGCAGTGCGCCGAAGGAAAAGTATTCGCTGGGGAGACCGGACACGGGAGGAACGAGATTATCGCATGCGGTCAGCCCCCAGGCCGAGTCGCCATAGGTCAAGTAGTGGTCGTCGAGGCCGCCGCTGCGCCGGCCGGCATGATCGAGGCAAAACCTGCGATTGGCGAGAATGGCCAGTTTGTCGTTCTCCCACAAGTCGCGCGGCCCGCTCGGGTGCAGATCCAGGCCCCGATCCTTGAAGTTCAGCCAGCAACTGGCGAAGAAATAGTTGAACAGCGAACCCCTCCAGGAAACCATGATGCTTTGAGGATTGGCCGGCGGATACGAACCGTACACCCGGTTTCGGGCGATATAGGTTTCGAGCGAGGTCGGATGCGTTCTCGAACCCATGGCCAGGACATCCACCATGAAGGCCTCGTCGGTCTGACCGTCCACGTGTTTCAGAAAAGTCCCCTGCCGGTTCGGACCCGGTTGCCACGCGAGGTAAAAGCGGTTTGAATTGATCCCCGGGGTATGATCCACAAACCAGTCCCACTCGACGCGATCGTATAATTGCTGGCTGAGAGTTTGGATGCGGGGGTTGGCGCTGAAATATTCCCTGCAGCTCAACACGCCATACATCAGGAGCATGGTGTCATAAAGGGACAGCTCCACATGATCGTCCATTCTCCGGCCTGAATTCGCCTTCAAGAAATGATAGTAAAATCCCCGATACCCCGCCCGCGACGTTCCCTCCTCGGGGCCCATCGGCAGATCGTGCAGATTCTGGAGAATGGTCACCACCCGGCTTTCCAGATCCGCCCTGTCGGCCCAACCGCGCCGATGCCCGATGCAATAGGCGGTCAGTTGGAAGCCAATCGTCCCCACGCTGACCATGTCCGAATACGTGGAGCGATCCAGCGCGAAAGCGGAATCATCGGTGAACGTCAGGAAGTAAAAGAATGCGCGTTGGGCCACCAGATCGAGCATGGCGTCGTCCGACCACAGCTCGGGATTGCATGCCGGCTCATCGGTGGTGAACGAGAGGTCATCGAGGTAAAGGTGCCCGGTTCGATTGTTGTTCCTCCAATCTTCGATGACAAAAACCACCTCTTTCATGCGCGACAGGTCCGCAGACCCGAGCTGGCTGATCGGGAAATCGAAGCGGACCCAGTTGGTACCGTTCGGCACGGCAAACACGGCGCTGCCCAGCACCCGGTCCGGGTCCTTGAATTCAACCTTGATCTCATGGTCGAATTCTCCGTTGCCATCGCCTCGCGCCCAGAAACTGAACGTCTTCACCCGGACCTGTTCGACCCGTGAAGGATTTCCAGCGCTGTTCTTCAAAGGGCCGTAGAGGTTTGTAAAATTCAACGTGTATTTGGGAAAGCTCGCCTTGCCGAGCAGGGAATACCACACACCGCAGAAACCGGCGGGGACCGCGTAGTCGAGCCGCAACGACGCCCCGTTCGGGCCTCGAAATATTTGGTTATCAAACGCGGTGGCCAGGCTGGCGCCTTTGCTGGCGAAGTTTCCGCTGTCGCCGGAAAAGTTGTTGAACGGACCCTGGCTGTTGAAGTCAACGAAGCTCAATTCCGTGCCTTCTCCACGGGCCGCGCACGGCAGGAGGCAACAGAGCAGGCACAGCACCAGATTCTTCACTGCCTTGGCGGCGTCCCAGCGCCAAACCCGGTCCTGGGGCGCGTGCAACCGTAGCGCATCCG
>JBEKFT010000407.1:0-2723 GCA_050013175.1 Verrucomicrobiota bacterium | reverse complement strand
CAGGCATTTGCCGGTAAAAAAACGTCAGAAACAGCGTGCGGATGTGCGATCCATCCACGTCGGCGTCGGTCATGATGATGATCTTGTGGTAGCGGAGCTTCTCGATGCTGAACGCGCCCTCGCCCTCGCCATCGCCGATCCCGGTGCCGACGGCGGTGATCATGGTCCGGATTTCGTTGTTCTGAAGGACCTTGTCGAGGCGCGCCTTTTCAACGTTAATCAGCTTCCCGCGAATGGGCAGGATGGCCTGGAACTTCCGGTCGCGCCCTTGTTTCGCCGAGCCGCCTGCGGAATCGCCCTCCACAATGAACAATTCCGTGTTCGCCGGATCGCGGTCGGAACAATCGGCCAGCTTGCCGGGCAGGCCGCCGCCCGTGAGCGCGCCTTTGCGCACCGTTTCCCGGGCCTTGCGCGCCGCCTCGCGCGCCCGCGCGGCGAGCAGGCCTTTGTCGATCACCTTTTTCGCGACGGACGGATTGGCGTCGAAATGGGTCATCAAACCGTCGTAAATGACCGAGGCGACGATGCCGTCGATCTCCGTGTTGACGAGCTTCACCTTCGTCTGCGACTCGAAACGCGGGTTGGGCAGTTTGACGCTCAATACGCAGACCAGGCCTTCCCGGACGTCATCCCCGGAAATCGCCGGGTCTTTTTCCTTCAGCAAATTGTTTTGCTTCGCATACTGGTTGATGGCGCGGGTCAGGGCGGAACGGAAACCGGTCAGGTGCGTGCCGCCATCCGTGTTCGCGATGGAATTGGCGAAGCAAAGGATCTGGTCGTTGTAGCTGTCGGTGTATTGCATCACGCAATCCACGAACACTTCGTCCTTTTGCCGGTTGATGATGATCGGCTTGGGATGGAGCACCTGCTTGTTGCGGCCCAGTTGCCGGACGAATTGCTCGATGCCGTCCGGGTAAAAGAACACCTCCTTCTTCTCGTCGCGCTCGTCCTTCAAGGTAATCTCCACGCCGGGATTCAGGAACGCCAGCTCGCGCAGGCGATTGGCCAGGACATCGAACTTGAATTCGGTGGTGATCGTGAAAATGGTCGGATCCGGTTTGAACGTGATGAGCGTGCCCGTGTGTTTGGACTGGCCGATCACGCCGAGCTTCTTGGTCGTCACCCCGCGCGCAAATTCCATCGAATACACTTTTCCGTCGCGCGAAACCTCGACCTTGAACCAGTCGGAGAGGGCGTTCACGCACTTGGCGCCGACGCCGTGCAAACCGCCGGAATACTTGTAAGCGCCCTGGCCGAATTTGCCACCGGCGTGCAGGTTCGTCAGCACCAGCTCGACCGCCGGGATCTTCCACTTGGGATGCATGTCCACCGGGATGCCCCGCCCGTTGTCGCGAATCGACACCGAACCATCCATGTGAACCGCGACCTCGATCTTGTCGCAATATCCCGCAAGATGTTCGTCGATGGAATTGTCGAGCACTTCGAAGACGCAATGGTGCAGTCCGCGTTCGTCCGGGTCCCCGATATACATCCCCGGGCGCTTGCGGACAGCCTCCAGACCTTCGAGCTTGTCGATCTTCGACGCATCGTATTTCTCCGGCGCGTCGGTGCCGGTTTTCAGCTTGTGTTCGGCATCTAAAATATCTTTTTCAGGCATAAAACTGTGGCAACTGGAGCCGCATAACGAACCCCTGACGATACCCAAAAATTCTAGGAAAAACAGCCTCCGAACACAACCCTTTGTTGCAGGAATTTTTGTCCGAAACACACCATTAGTTGTGGGGAAATAATCAAACCAGCCAAACCTGTTGTGTTTCGCCGAAACCCTCCCCTGCACGGTTCCGCATCCTCTGTTGCCCCTGGCTGAACGGCAAAATCGTGGGTCTCAAAATCATGGGTTGCCGGCACATTGGGGTCCGCATAGGATTCGCCGGGTCGAGGCCGGTTGTGAAAGGATATGAGCCATCGCGTTCTTCATGTATTTCAATGCGGCACGGTGTTCGGCTGCGAATGCACAGGGCTGATTCATGAAGGTGGCGACATCGGGGCGGGGACGGCCTCGTCCCCGGTTCTCTGGAGTTTCAGCAATCTAACTGGGGACGAGGCCGTCCCCACCCCTTCATGAATTGGCCCTGGCGAACGCGGATCAACAGCGACGCTTGAATCCCCGAGCCTGGAATGTTACATTATGAGCGATGAAACTGCGATTGGACCTGCTGGAGCACCTGACCGAAGAGGACATCCTCGAGGAAGTCCTGGCGAACAATCACCGCTACAAACCCGAGCCGCTTTTATCAAAAACTGGGGTTGGGAGTCTGTCGTCGGCTACAACCGAGGAGCGTGCGCAAGAGGAGGTGCGCAGCACGGCTTTAATCGAGAGACTCAAGAAGCGTGCCGCCGCGAGTGGGAAGAAAAACGACAACAAATCGTCTCCCTCGCCGAAACCATAGAGTTCCTGCGGCAGTGCCATCGCCGCGCCCCGTTTCTTTTCTTCAACGGCAACACCTTCGCCGACATCGCCCGCCAGATAGTTGCCGCCCTTTTCGCTGACTTGTCCACGGGACGCCGCCGCGAAGTCGTGTCCGCCGTCGCCCATTACATCGCCGGCGTGCTGCCGTGGGACGCAATGGTCGAAATGGTCGAATCGCTGTCCGAAACCGCCGAGTGGAAGCCCGGCGACCGGGTGAAAACCCTGCGCGGTTCATTGCATGGCGTCATAGTCCGCATCCTGAAAGACGGGCGCGTGGTCTGGAAGCCCGACG
>JBEKFT010000406.1:0-2727 GCA_050013175.1 Verrucomicrobiota bacterium | reverse complement strand
TTTTGATCGGATCGCCCGGCGGCGGCGGCGCTTCGTAGAGGCCCTGCCAGCAGGAAATGAACCCCTTGCGGTCGCGCGCCTCCCGGTATTGCTTGTCCCAGCAGGCCCGGCAAATATCGGACCGGTGAAGATCAGCCTTCTCGTCAAACAACAAGGTGTGATAGGGCTCCCGATCCGCAAAAGGCCGGCCGCAGGCCTCGCACACGTGGGCACGGGACTGAATTTTCCATTCGGTCATCAAATCACGCCAACATAGCGCGCCGGCTGCAACCACTGCAACCCCATTTGATCACGGGGATGGGCGGGCGGCTCTGTGAGCCGCAGCAAGGTGTGCCGCTCTGCGACGTGGAAGGTAACGAAAACGTCCACGCTTCTGAAAATTTCCCTGGCGACGGGCCGTCGCCGCCCCGCCCCGGCCGCAATGCCACCCTTAAGGCGTGCAGATTAGCCGGAACCTGCCATACTCACCTTCACCTATGCGCATCGGCAGCCTGTCGCTCGAGTCCAATTTGTTCCTCTCGCCCCTGGCGGGATACACCAACCTGCCGTTCCGGCTGGTGCTGCGCGAGGCGGGCGGGCTCGGACTCGCCACGACGGACCTGGTCAATGCGCGCTCCCTGCTAGAGAAACGGCCCAAAGCGCTCAAATTGGTCGAGACTCGCCCGGCCGACCAGCCCCTGGCGGTCCAACTGTTCGGTTCCGTCCCCGAAGAAATGCGGGAGGCCGCGCTGTATCTGGAGTCCCTCGGTGTCGCCTCGGTGGATATCAACATGGGCTGCCCGGTCCGCAAGGTCTGCCGCGTCGGCGGCGGATCGGCCATGATGACGGAGCTGGACAAAACCGCGCGCCTCGTCAAAGGCATGGTCGATGTCCTGAAAATCCCGGTCACGGCCAAGATGCGCCTGGGCTGGGATGATGCAAACATCACCGCGCCCGATCTGGCGCGCGCGCTGTCGGACGTGGGTGTGGCGGCGATTTTCGTCCATGGCCGCACGCGCGAGCAGGGGTTCGGCGGAACGGTCAAGCTGGCAGGCATCCGCGCCGTCGTGCAGGCCGTACCCCCCATCCCGGTCATCGGCAATGGCGACGTCACGACGCCGCAAGCGGCGAAACGGATGTTCGACGAAACAGGCTGCGCCGGAGTGAGCATCGGCCGCGGCGCGTTTTACAATCCGTGGATTTTTCCGCACGCGCTGCATTATCTAAAAACAGGCCTGCTCCTGCGCGAACCTTCCTTTGACGAGCGGGTGCGGGTGATGTGCCGGCATCTGGACCTGATGGTGGAGGTGTTCGGCGAAGACTTGGGCTGCCGGATGTTCCGCAAAGTGGCGCCTTGGTACTCCCGGCGATTCGGCCCCGCCAACGAATTCAACAAGCACGTCGTGCTGACTTCGACGAAGGCCGGCTTTCACGACGCGCTCGAGAACTATCGCCGCTGGCGCCGCCAGTTCCTGGATGAGAACGGCGAATTGAAACCCCGATTCCAACCCCCGCCGATGACGGCTTCCTTCATGCAGGAGCCCGGCGCCGCCCAGCCCCACCCGCTCCCAGTCCCCAAAGGGCCGGTGGAAGTGTGGTGAGCCCACGTTGACTGAAAGGACTCACCGATCATTTAGGCAGAGAGACCAGAGGCAATGGAATCAAAACCACGGATGAACCCAGCGCGGCTTTGCCGGCAATTGTTCAGGGCAGACAGAGCGTCATCGAGCGGGTAAAACGTTGCTGTGAAAACAAGACATTCTACCACACCCAGTGACGCTCCGAATCCTTTTGTATCACAACACCAATCCATGGTCACCCCAGGACTCTGCCTTGCTCCAAGCTATCAATCGAGGGGAGTTCAAAATCAACGGATAGTGGTACAGAGGCACTGGGGCCAGATCATGAATGAGTTGGGCGGATGCGCAACGGAGCCGCTGCAAACGACTGCAGGAACGTGGAGCTATGGAGATTGACAGGCCATCGTCGCCCCATTCCCACTGGTTGTTGGATGTTTGCGGCTCCGCCGCGCTCAGTTGATCCGTGGTTAAACTCTCCTGCTGCCTAGCGACGGTTTGAAGCGCGCTTTCGTTCAATTCTTCTTTACAAACAACGCCAGGGAAGCGGTGAATCCGTGCAGGAAATTCTTCTCGCCGATCGGTCCGATTTCGCCGTTGCAGAAAAAGCCGGCCAGCCCGAGCGGCCCGAGCTGTTGCTGGACCATCCGCGCATCGTGATCGGGTTCGCCGAAGAGGCCCTGGCCGCGGCCGTTGCAACTGCATAGGCAACCGCCATAAACCGTGGAGCCCTCCAGCTGCCGCCTGGCCCGGGCCAGCAACACGTTCATGTCTTCTGTCGCCGCCGCGGCGTCGCGTCGCTGGAACTGGACGGTCTGGCCCGGCCGTGGCAGCGCGCCGATGGCAATGCTGCCCGAGCGGGGGTCGGCGCCGAGCAGATTCCGAATCAGGAAATCGCCGCGATGGAAATCCTCGAGATACTCGTTGACGACCAGGCCGATGAACAGGTTGCCGCGGGCCTGGCGCTGGTCCTCGGGCGACAGGGTGTTGAAGGTTTCGGCCAGCACCTCATAGGCCGGACGGTTTCCGATTTCGTGGATGATGTTTTGATCCACCTTCGTCAGGGTCCAGGTTTCCCCGATGGGCGTGCAGCCCTGCGAGATGACTCCCGCGAGCTTCACCCCCCCGCCCACGGCTATCGCCACCCCGCCCTCTTCGAACACGTCACCAT
>JBEKFT010000405.1:0-2734 GCA_050013175.1 Verrucomicrobiota bacterium | reverse complement strand
CCGCGGCGATGGGGACCAGGATTAATGCCAGGACGAGTGTCATAACAACGTGCATTCGTCGTCATGGCGCGGCTGCTGTTTCGACGCAATACATGACCTTACACTCTTGACGCTCGCAAATGATGGGGCTTCTAGCCTAACTTGCCTTGCCAAATGCTGACCGTTTTTTGCAACATAAACTTATTTTAGTTTGATTATAAATTAGTTATGCAAATCGTGCCAATCGTATTCCTGACCACGCGCTCTGTGGAATGAAAGGGGGGAAGTGAGGGTGAATTCAAGAGCCCGACCTACTTTGGAATCCGCCACCCGGTTGGCGTGGCTCGTGATTCTGTCGCTGGCGCTCCGCCCGCAGGAAGCGCCGGCAGGGCCGCCTTTCTTGACGGATGACCCGGAGCCCGTGGAGTATCAACACTGGGAATTCTACCTCGCATCCCAGGACTTCAAGACGGCCGGCGATGGGTCGGGCACGGCGCCGCATGTGGAGTTGAACTACGGGGTGCTCCCCAACGTGCAGCTTCATCTGATTGCGCCGCTGGCTTATGACGCGCCGTCGGCCGGAAGCATGCACTATGGTTATGGCGACACCGAACTGGGCGTAAAAGTCCGCTTCATCCAGGAGACACAGCGGATGCCGCAAGCGGGAGTTTTCCCTCTGTTGGAAGTCCCCACTGGCAACGCCAAAGACAATCTCGGGAACGGCCATCTCCAGGCGTTCCTGCCGTTGTGGCTGCAAAAGAGCTGGGGTTCATGGACGGCCTACGGCGGCGGCGGCTACGGCGTGAATTCCGGCGACGGCAATCAGAATTGGGGGTTTGTGGGTGCGGTGCTGCAAAAGCAGGTTTTAACCCATGTTCTCATCGGGGCGGAACTGTATCATCAAACGGCGCGGCAAACCGGCGGGCGCGACGACACGGCATTCAACATCGGGACGGTCATCGACTTGAGCGATCAACATCATTTGCTTTTCTCCGCCGGCCGGTCCATCGATGGCCCCACGGAATTCCAGTGCTACATCGCCTATCAATTCACCTTTGACAACAGCTTGTTTCATTTCTTGAGTGCACCTCGCCGGTGAGCTGGTTGGGTGGCATTGGGCGGGTCGTCTGTCCTGCCCGACCACTGGCCGGGCGGAGAATGGAGGGCTCAAAATCATCCATCCCGCGTTGAAGATACAGAGCGCCGCTCCATTTCGACCGGCGAGTCGCCGGTCGGGACAGGCTGGTAGCCTGTGCTACCCTTTCGTTGCGCAGACGTGCGAATTATCGCAGGCCTAGCCCAACGGATCGCGTGTCTTCAGCGTTTGATGCTGCTGCACCAAAAAATCGCACCAGGCGTCCATGCCCTGGCCGGTTTTGGCCGAAATCTCGAATACCGGCGCATTCGCGGCGACACGCCGAAGGTTGGCGAGCGCCGTATCCCGGTCGTAATCGCACGCCTGGGCAAGGTCCATCTTGGTGACCACAGCCACCCCGGCAGATTGGAACAGGGGCGGATACTTCAGCGGCTTGTCTTCGCCCTCCGTGACGGACAACAGAACGACACGCAGGTCTTCGCCCAGATCGTAGGAGGCCGGACAAACCAGGTTCCCGACGTTCTCGATGGCGAGCAGGCCCACGCCGGTCAGGTCCAGTTGCTTCAAAGCGCGCGCCACCATCTCCGCTTCGAGATGGCAGACCGTGCCGGTGGTGATCTGGACCGCCGCCGCCCCCGCTTCGCCCAGGCGCCGTGCGTCATTGTCCGTGGCCAGGTCGCCGACGATGACGCCGGTTCTCAGGCGGTTTCCCAACCTCCGGATGGTTTCGCGAAGAAGGGTGGTTTTGCCCGAACCGGGGGATGAAAGAACATTGAGGACCAACAAGCCGCGCGCGCGGAAAAAGCCGCGGTTGCGCTCGGCCAGCCGGTCATTCTTGTCCAGGATGGAGCGCCTCACCTCGAGGGTCCGCCGATGCTCGTGGCCTTCGGCGTGTTCGTGAGGGTTGCCGGATTCTCCGTGCGAATGACCGTGATCTTGATCGTGATGGTGTGGGTGACCGTGATCGTGGGCGTGGGTGTGAGGGTGGGTTGAAATGCCCACCGACTTTTCTCCGGGCAGCCCGCATCCGCAGTCTTCACACATCAGTCAACCTCGAGCGAAGCCAGTTCCAGTTCCCGGCCCGCACGGAGTTCTCCGCTCGGGTTGTGGCATTCGGGGCACTCGGTGAACAAGCGGATGGCTTCAAATTCGCGCTTGCATGTCGCGCACCAGAATCGTGCCGGGACGTGCTCGATGGTCAATCGTCCGCCTTCGGCCGGCGTGCCGTCCGAGAGGGCCTCGAACGCAAACTGCAGCGCCTCCGGCACCACGCCGCTCAACGCTCCGATCCGCAGGCGAATCTCGTGGACCCGGCCTGCCCCGGCCTGGCGCGCCTGATCCAGCGCCTGGCTCAACGCGCTTTGCATGATTGATAATTCGTGCATCGTTTCCGCCCGAAAGCCGGGCAGCCGGCCCCTCTTCCAGGCCGAACCCAGAAACCTATATCTCAAGTCCCAGGCTGACAAATGAATTCCAGCCGCTGCGTCGCTCGGGGTGCATCTTGACACTGTCCTTGATTTTGAGGGAAACCGTGAAATTCGTTAGAAAGCAGCAAATTCGAGTCTGCGGGTAAGGACAGTGTCAAGATGCACCCGTCGCTCGTCTCGATTTGCCATGAGTAAGTCAATCGGCGGAATCGTGCTGCGTTGTTGCGGCTGC
>JBEKFT010000404.1:0-2738 GCA_050013175.1 Verrucomicrobiota bacterium | reverse complement strand
AGCCCGGACTCACGCAATTCGTCACGTTTCGTCTCGCGGACAGCTTCCCCGAATCGCTTCGTTCCGAATGGGCGCATCTCTTGAAGATCGAGGACGACCGCGAGCAACAGGAAGAGCTCCAAGCCTATCTCGACAAGGGTCGCGGCGTGTGCGAACTGCGTCATCCGGACATCGCTAAACTGGTTGAAGAGAACCTTAGGCAGTTTTCCGGCCCGCGCTACGATCTGCTCGCGTGGGTGTTGATGCCAAACCACGTTCACGTTCTGTTCAAGGTGGGGACCGCTTCGATGTCGGAGACTGTCGGTGCCTGGAAGAAGCACACGGGCAGGCTCGCGCATAGGACTCTCGGAAAGCAGGGCGCATTCTGGGCGGAAGGTTACTTCGACACTTACATGCGCGATGCTGAACACGAGGAAAAGACGATTCGTTACATCGAGAACAATCCGACGAAGGCGAAGTTGGTGCTTGATCCGAAAGACTGGCCATGGAGTAGCGCGCGGTTCCGGGATGAATTCGGAAATCTGAAGCTACCCTCGTGATGCACATGCTGCGGGTCATAGACCCGCGCGCCGGACAGCGGCTCTGTGAGCCGCAGCAACGCAGGAACATCCACACGCACGGCATGCTCCACACGCCTCACCCATTGCCAACCCTGCTGCGGGTCGCAGACCCGCTCTCCGGACCGCGGCTCTGTGAGCCGCAGCAACGGCTGATGAATCCAGATGCCTTGCTATCTCCACTCGCCTGTTGCCTTGCCAACCCTGCTGCGGGTCGCAGACCTGCGGGCCGGAACGCAGACTCAGCGGTCCGCGCTCCAAGCCCGCTCTATTTCG
Source organism: Verrucomicrobiota bacterium (assembly GCA_050013175.1). Lineage (GTDB taxonomy): Bacteria > Verrucomicrobiota > Verrucomicrobiia > Limisphaerales > BOG-1460 > BOG-1460. The sequence goes on along the minus strand of JBEKFT010000404.1, from coordinate 1,905 downwards.
TCAGCTCGAAGTCGGCCGGTTCCCCCGATGCCGAGTCCTTCGCAATCCAGAGTTGAAACCTGCCCGGCTCCACCAACCGGCCCCCGGACGCGTCATCATACGCCAGTTCGCGGTCGGAAACGGTGAATTCCACGTCGCGTGATTCGCCCGGATTGAGCCGCACTTTCTGGAACCCTTTCAATTCGCGCACCGGGCGCGGCCCGGCGGAGGCGGCGACATCGCGAATATAGAGCTGCACGACTTCAGTCCCGGCCCGCTTGCCGGTGTTTTTCAACTTCACCCGCGCCGCGAGTGTCCCGTCCAGCTTCAGGGACTTGGAGCTCAGGATCACCGGGCCGTAGTCGAACGTCGTGTAGGCCAGCCCGAAGCCGAACGGGTAAAGCGGCTGTCGCGGACCGTCCACGTACTCGCCCAACGGAGGCCGGCCGGTGTTGTAATGGTTGTAATAGACCGGCACCTGCCCCACGCTGCGGGGGAACGACACCGTCACCCTCCCGCCCGGATCGGCATCCCCGAACAACACGTCCGCCACCCCGTTGCCGCCCTCCACGCCCGGATCCCACGCTTCGAGGATTGCAGCCGCCTTTTCCTGGATCTCCGGAATCGCGAGAGGCCGGCCATTGATGAGCACAACGACGACGGGTTTGCCGGTCGCGGCGACGGCCTCGAACAGCTCCCTCTGGCGTCCGGGCAGATCGAGAGTCGAACGGCTCGAATTCTCTCCGCTCCAACTGGCCGGTTCGCCCAGCACGAGCACGACCACATCGGCCTTGCTCGCGATGTCTGCGGCCCGCCCGATGTCCGGCTCCTCTCCCACGGTCAACCTGGCTGGCGCGGTAACCTGGGTTCCGTCCAGAAGATGGATGGTCTTGCCGGTCTCAATCGCGTTACAACCCCGGGTCACGGTCAATTCGACGTCCGGCGGGCATTTCGCGCGCAGGGCGGACGCCACGGACACGACATCGCTGGCGCGACCCCTGGCGGCCCAGCAGCCCAGCAAATCGCCGGTGGCCTCTGCGAACGGGCCGATGAGCGCGATGGTCTTCGTCCGCGACGACAGGGGAAGGGCGCCCTGTTGGTTCTTGAGAAGGACGCAGGATTTCGCGGCCGCTTCCCGCGCGAGCGCCAGGGCGTCCGGTCTCAGGAATGCGCCGTGGTACAGGCTTTCGTCCACATACGGCCGTTCGAAGAGGCCCTTGGCCAGTTTGACCGTCAGCACCCGCCGCGCGGCTTCATCCACGACCGATTCCGCGACCGCCCCTTCCCTCACCTGCTGATTGAGGGTGTCGCTGTAGTTGCTGGAAACCATCTCCATGTCCACACCGGCGGTCAGCGCCAGCCGGGCGGCCTGCGCTCCGTCGGCAGCCACGCCATGGGCAATGAGCTCCTCCACAGCCGTCCAATCGCTCACGACGAAACCCGGAAACTTCCATTCTCCGCGCAGGATACCCGTGAGGGCATGCCGGTTGGCGGTGGCGGGAACGCCGGACAGGCAGTTGAAGGCGCTCATCACCGTCCAGGCACCCGCATCCACGCCGGCCTTGAACTGCGGCAGATAAAAATTGCGGAGTGTGTATTCGGAAATCTCGGTCGTGTTATAATCCCGGCCGCCTTCGGCCGCGCCGTATCCGACGTAATGTTTCAGGCAGGCGATCAGCCGGCCGGGGGCGGCGGGATTCGTTCCCTGAAATCCCCGCACGCACGCCGCGGCATAGAGGGCGCCCAGCCACGGGTCTTCGCCAAACCCCTCGGCAATGCGGCCCCAGCGCGGATCGCGCGCCAGGTCCACCATCGGCGCGAAAGTCCAGTCGATTCCCACCGCGGCCGTTTCGCGCGCGCAGATCGTCTGACATCGCGTGAACAGGTCCGGCTCCCACGCGCACGCCATCGCCAGAGGGATCGGGA
>JBEKFT010000403.1:0-2751 GCA_050013175.1 Verrucomicrobiota bacterium | reverse complement strand
TCATCGTGGCCATTGCGGTGTTCTTTCACACCAGGTCCGCGCCGCAACCGCCGGGCGGGGTCATGGACCTGCTGTGGCTGCCGTTGGCCTGGGTGGTACTCTACGGTTGCGCGCTGCACGCGGCCGGGTTCTTTATGCCGCGTGGAATGAAATTCTTCGGCTGGGCGTTCGTCCTGGGCGGGTGTGCCTTGTTCGGGTTGGGCATTCCGGACTGGGCGCCCCGGCCTGTATGCGCGCATGGCATCATGGGGTTTTTCTTCGGCGTCCTCCACCTGGCCTATGGCCTCTACCTTTACTTTACCGAGGAAGGGAAGAATGCGGCGTGAACCCGGAACCCTATCTTCAGCTCGACCGTGTGATCCACGAGAAAGGGCGGCTGGCCATCATGTCGATGCTCGCCGCCTCGCCGGAACTCTCGTTCACCGAACTGCGCGATGCGCTCGGAATGACCGACGGAAACCTCACGACGCACATCCGCACGCTGCAGGAGACCGGTTACGTCTCGGTGTCGAAATCCTACCAGAACCGCCGCCCGCTCACGACCTGCTCGCTCACGCCGGCGGGCCGGAAAGCCTTCTCGGGATACGTCAATCTGCTCGAGCAAATCGTCCGCCAAAACCGGCCTAAATGAACTTTCTTTGAACACACCCGAATCCCCACGGTCTTTTACTTTGTAGTGCAAAGTGAATAGTGAATGTCGAGCAATTCAACCGGGAACAATGTATGAAAGAAATAATCACGGATAGCCTTCGTTATTGGGAATCGCGCCGGGTTGCGTTCAATGGGGCGCTCGCGCTGGTGGTCGCGGCCTCGTTCTTCTATCACCACGAGCCGCTTGCCGGCCTGACCTGGGAGGCCGTCGCGGGCCTGTTGCTGGCGGCCGTCACGGCGAACGTGTTGTATTCTGCCGTTTACGCAGCCGATCTCCTCGTCCAGATGTCCGAGTTTCAACAGCCATGGCGGCGTCACCGCTGGCTGCTTTTGGTTGCGGGAACCACGCTGGCCGCAGCCCTGTTCCTGCTCCATGAGTAAACACCCTCTCGGCTGTGCTGGAATGACTGCGCTGGATTTGAATTCATGGCAGGAGGCACCATGAGAATCCTTCGAGCCGAACATCTGGGGATGTGCTTCGGCGTGCGCGATGCCATTGCGATGGCATTGAAGCAGGCTGAATCCGAGCCGCTCACGATCCTGGGCGACCTGGTTCATAACGACACTGTTCTCGCGGACCTTGAGGCCAGGGGAATCACCCTCGAAAAGCACGCCGACAGGGTGAGGACGCGCGCGGTGATGGTTACGGCACACGGGGCATCCGAGCGCGCGTTGCGGAGCACGCGCGAGCTCGGATTGAATGTCATGGAAGCCACGTGCCCGCTGGTGCACGTGGCTCACCAGGCCGTAGCCAAACTCGTGCGCGACGGTTTCCACCCTGTCATTATCGGCCGGCGCGATCACGTCGAGGTGCGGGGGCTGACCGAGGATCTGAATGAATTCGACGTGGTGTTGAGCGAGGAGGACGTGTGGCGACTCAAGGAACGCTCCCGCTATGGCGTTGCCGCGCAGACAACCCAGCCGATTGAAACCGTGCGCCGGCTGGCCGGCCTGATCCGCCAGCGTTTTCCGCGTTCCGAAATGCGGTTCATCGACACGGTCTGCCAGCCGACGAAACAGCGGCAGCACGCGGCCGCGGAACTGGCGCAACAATGCGATGTCGTGGTCGTCATCGGCGGTGCGAACAGCAACAATACCCGCGAGTTGGTCCGGACCTGTGGTCGGTACTGTTCGCGGGTGCATCACATCCGGACCGCGACCGACCTGGATCCGGCGTGGTTTATCGACGCGACCGACGTGGGCTTGACCGCGGGGACATCAACGCCCGATGCGGTAGTGGATGAAGTGGAAACGTGGCTGCTCAGGCTGGCCGGCGCGGCCGCTGTGGCGCGGTTTTCCGCGCAGGCTCATTTTGGGCAGTCGCTGCTTTCAGTTGAGCGGGCTGATGCCAAACGATAACGACCAACCTGAACACAAAAAGCTATGAAAACAAAATGGTTCAATCGCTGGGGATGGATTTATTACCCCGTTTCCGTGCCGGGCGCCGTACTGGTGTTGGCCGCGCTGGCATTCTGCGCCCAGGTATTCTGGGCCGTGGACCGGAAGTCGCATTCGGTGAGCGACACACTGTACGGCATTTTCCCGTTTTTCGTCTGCACGTTTTTCCTGTTGGATTGGGTGGCGTCACGGACGAGCAGTGAAGCCGAATAGCCGTGGCGCCCTTCCCGGCAAGCGTATGAAACCGCCTTCGGCTATGATTCCAGCCACGGCGCCGGCCGCCATCAACGCGGCGCGGGTCAGGAAAAGCATTCTGCTGGTCACACCGGAGAACCCGGAGATCAAGCGGGTCCGGCGGAGACAACTCAATAATTTCACTCAACTCACCATGCCCTATCTGGCGGGATTCATCGATGAAGGGCGTTACGACATCGAGCTGGTGGACGAATACAATCAGCGGATCCCTTATGAGCGCGCGTTCGATGCCGTGGCGATCACGGTCAACACGCCCAACGCCACACACTGTTACCGCATGGCGGCGCGCTTCCGGGCCGGCGGCGCCAAGGTGGTCATGGGAGGACCGCACGCCACGCTGCGGGCGGATGAAGCGGCGCACCACTGCGATCATCTGGTGGTTGGCGAAGCGGAAGAAACCTGGCCGCAATTTCTCGACGAGTTCCATCGGGGCTGCGCCCGACCGCG
>JBEKFT010000402.1:0-2752 GCA_050013175.1 Verrucomicrobiota bacterium | reverse complement strand
CCTCCGCCACCGTTCGCCGCTTCCCCCACCCGCGCGCGATGTCAGGCCCGACCGGCACGATGCGCACCTCCGCCTTCGCGCCGGCGGATTTGAGCGCTGTCGCGAGGCGATCGGCTTCATCCTTGTTCAGACCTTGCCGGACCGGTTTCGGGAGTTCGGACAGATATTGGCCGGGATTGGATCTGCCGAGGCCGGACCGGATCAACGTCTCGATCAAGGCGGCGTGATTGGTCCCCGCGTCGATGAGCACCACATCGCATACCGTTCCTGTCTGGCCGACCTGTTCGGTGTGGCAGGCCGCGCAGCCGGCGGCGCGATAGACTTCCAGTCCCTGCCGTGCCAGCCCCGGCCTGGCGGACGGGTACAATTCCGCCTTATTGACGACATTGGTTTCCTGTTGAAGACGGCCGACCTGGAATTGCGGCGCCAGCACCAGGCCGAACCAGGAGACGGCGAGCGCGAAGAACGCGGCGAGGAAGACCAGCGGCCCGCAGCTCATGGCTTCACCTCCGCCGGCTTCAGGTCCGCCGCGAACGATGCGCAGAAGGGAGCCCATCGAGCCCGGCCAAAACGAACCGACAGGCGGACAAAATTCACCAGCAGCAGCACGTTCCCTAACATCATCAGCAGGTCACCCAACGTGCTCGCACGCAGAAACGGCAGAGTCGCCTTCGTCAACTCGACGAACCCGGTACCCGCATCGTTCAACTTGAGGCCCTGGAAGATGCCGCCCACGGCCAGGGGCACGGCCGACAGCAGAATACCGATGGAGCCGAGCCAGAAATGCGCGCGAACCGACCTGGCGCAGGGCCATTCCAGTCCGGCCACCTGCGGCACGCTGCAATAGATCGCGCCAAACAGGATCATCGCGAAAAACCCGTACGAATGCAGTTCCGACTGCGCCACGCCAAACCATGTGAAACTCGTGACGGGGCTAATGCCCGGCAGGGCGCCGGCGATTCTCATGGCGCCGGCGGCCAGCCACGCAGCGATGCCGAACCCGACGAACCGGAATGCGGGATTCGCGGCCAACGCCCTGCAGTGACCGGCCAAGGTTCGACGCACATTCACCGCCACCGCCAGCAGCGGGATCGACGTCATTACCGTGGCCACGGCGCTGAGCGCCGGGATCCAGGCGGGGACGGGCGCGCCGGCGGGAATTCCCGCCCAACTGCCGAACAAAATCAGCGTCCAGAAGGCGAACAGCGCGAGGGGATCGCTGTGCAGGGGGCGCCCGGCGAGTTTTGGCACGAGGTAAAAAACGGCGCCCAGCCCGGTGAGGCTCAACCAGACCAGGAGCAGGTTGTCGGACCACCACCAGTCGATGAGCGATTGCTCGACGCCGCGCACGCGAAAGACCAGGAGCAGCAGGTGGGCGGCCGAGTCAATCCAGGGGAACCAGAACAACGCCGCCAGGAAAAACCATTGCGGCGGAGAAAGCCGGCCTTCGTTCCGGCGGTACAGCGTGAGCGCCGTCCACAACCCAATCATCAAATACCCCAGAAACAGGATCCACCCGGCGTAACGCGGCATTTCAAAATTCTCAAACCCGGTGCTGTCACCGGCCAGAATTCCGATGACACCGACCAGCACGCCCAGGTTCCAGAGTTTTCCGCCGAAGCCGATGAGCCAGGGTTGCGAGACGCGAGTGCCGCCGAGCCGGGCGATGATCCAGAGGGCGGCGCCGAAGCCCGACTGCAGGGCAAAACCGTAGAGTTGAGCGTCCACCGCGGCGGCATGCACGCGGCCATACGTCAGCCACTCGCAGTCGGCGAGGAAATCCGGGGAATGAAATTTGATCGAGGCGATCAGCGCCAGGACCGAGGCCATCACCGCCCACGACACCGCGCTTCCGAACAGCACGAACAGCGGCACACGGCACGACGCGTCCACCTGCGCCGTGTCGAGGCGGGCGGCGGGCGATCCCGAACTGGATGGGTCCTCAATCATTCGCAGCGCGTGCCGATTGCTTCATTCCGCCTTTGCGCGTCACCACCATTGTCAAACGGGGTTCACTCGAACGGGCTGGGTTTGGCCGGGGCCGGCGGGGGAACCGCCGTGGCCTTTTCGACGCGGGCGATGAGATTGGATCGCGCCGCAGCCGGATCACGGCCCCATTCGTCCTCGACGAGCTTCATCGCGTCATCGATTCGAAGCCGGACGATGCCTTTGCCCTGATCCAGCCATGCGGTGGTATGAAGGGACTCGGACTCGGCGGCGCGCAGCTCGGCGAAGGCTTTGGCGCGTTCGGCGGCGCGGTTGGCGTTGATCGGCGCGGGTTGCGTATAATACCGCATCGCCCAGACCAGCAGCGCCACGATCAGAAACGCGCCGAGCGTTGCGACTCCGTACACCAGCCCGGTCTTGCAGCCGTTGCAGTCTGTGCTTTGAGAATTCATCGGCTTTCCATCAGTTGGGCGGGCCTGGACGCGGCGCTCCGGACGCATCCTCGATCTCGTCCAGTTCACCGCCGGAAATCTGGGTGGGCACCGGGTGGTAATAACCCATGGCCTCGATCAGCCGCGGATCTTTCAGCGGGTAGGGCGGAGCGCCGGCGAATTTCGCCAGGAACACCCTCGCCAGCAGCCCGAGCACGAATGCGAGGCACCCGAAATCGAGCCAGATCCATTTCAGCGGGAATCCTTCCGGATGCGCCACCGGCATGATGTTGAACGACAAATCCACGTATTGCATCAACCAGGCCCAGGCGCAAATGGCGGTCATGTAAGGGAAAAGGCTCTTCACATCGAGG
>JBEKFT010000401.1:0-2764 GCA_050013175.1 Verrucomicrobiota bacterium | reverse complement strand
CCAGGACCTGCGCCGCGCCGCCGACCGCATGCAGATAGACACAGCCGTGCTGTTTGCAGGCTTCGAGCGTCTTGTCCCCCATGCCGCCTTTCCCAATCACCCCGCGCAGGCCGAGGTCGCGGATGACCTCCCATTGATACGGCTCTTCGCGGATGGACGTCGTGGGGCCGGCCGCGGTGCAGTTCCATTGGCCCTGTGCATCTTTGATGACCACCGGGCCGCAATGATACAAAATCCCATTCCGGAGGTTCACGCCGGAGGGAAGCCGTCCGCCGTCGTGAAGATATTTGTGGACCGCGTCCCGGCCGGTGAACACGGTGCCGGTGATGGCGACTTCGTCGCCGACCTGCAGCGCGCGAATTTTCTCTTCGGTGAAGGGGAATGAAAGAGGTTTCATCAGTTTGGGAGTTTGGGAGTTTGAGAGTTTCAGAATCTATAAGGGTGATGGGCTATGAGTATGCGGAGCTCCAGGTGCGATCGGCCGCCGCCGAACTCCTTAACTCAGCTCCGCAACTCTCTAACTCCGCAACTCTGTAACTCAATAGAGCCATTTCTCAATCCTTCCGCCGGAATCGAGTGTCACCCCTTGGCGGCGGTACGCCCAGCACATATAGCTGACGCTGACAAAATAGGAGGCCGGCAATCGGTTCAATACGCCGATTTTCGTGCCGAGCAAAGTCGTCCTGCCGCCGAAACCCATCGGACCAATGCCGAGTTTGTTGGCCGTTTCGACGATGTCCTGCTCGAGTTTGTCGAGCTCGGGATCAGGATTGTGATCGTCGAGCTTCCTCAGGAATTGCTGTTTGGAGAACGCATATCCCGTGGCGCGGTCGCCGCCGACGCACACGCCCAGAATGCCCGGGCCGCAGCCCTTCCCCTGCGCCTGCAGCACGGCATCGAGGATCGATTTCCGGCAGCCATCGAGGTCGCGGTTGGCCTTCAGCTTCTCGTTCGGAAGCGAGTATTGCGCGCCGACATTTTCGCAACCGCCGCCTTTGAGAACAAGCCGCACGCTCACTTCGGGCGAGCGATGTTGATGGAAATGAAGCGCCGGCGATCCCGGGCCGACATTCGTGCCGTCGTTCTTGCCGGTCATCGAGTCCACGGAATTCTGGCGCAGGAAACCCTTTTTCGTGGCGAGCTTGACCGCTTCCCGGGCGGCGTCCTCGAAGGCAACCTGATCGTAGCCGACCGGGCATTCGACATAGAAGATGATGCTGCCGGTGTCCTGGCAGATGGGCTGCGACTTGTTCCTGGCCAGCGCGATGTTCTGCTCGATGATTTTCATCGCGCTTTCTGCAATCGTGCCCTTCTTTTCCTGTTCGAGCGACCCGAGAATGGCCCGGTGGACGTCGTCGGGAATCTCGGCCGAAGTGCGGCGGACGAGTTCCAGCAGCGAATCTTGCAGCGTGTTCATCGATGGCAAGCTAAAGGCGCGGGGAATCGAAGTCAACCGAAGCGATCCCGGGCAGCGGGAAGCCGGGATTCCCGCGACACCGCGCCAGGCTGGCTCCGCTCCTCCCGCAAAATCACATTGGGCGATCATCCATTCCAAATCGCGGGATTCCATGCAAAAAATGTCCAATTTTTGACAAGCATCGTGTAGTCGGGGAGTGACCGCGATACTAACGTGGCTTAACGATTGTGCAAGAAGTAAGCCATCATCTGAGTGAGGCAAGCCCGCAGGCAGAGAAGAAAAAAACGCGGATCCTCGCCCGCACCATTCCAGTACACGAGACGGCGTTTGGGTCGCCCCGCGATTTCCTGGACAACCGGTTTGTTTACGTCGTGGTTTCCGCCCGCGCCCGCGGTCTTTCCGTTGGGGTGAACATGAACCCCGACAAGCAATGCAACTTCGGGTGCGTCTATTGCGAAGTCCACCGCACCGATCCGCCGCGCGAATTGCGGATGGATCCCGAGGCGATGGCGGTGGAACTCAAGAAGACCCTGGCTGCGGTCCGCGAAGGGCATTTGCGGGAGCGTCCGTGGTATCACGCGCTGCCGGACGAATTGCTCCAATTGCGGCACGTCGCGCTGAGCGGCGACGGCGAGCCGACGTTCGCGCCGAACTTTGCGGAATGCGTGCAGGCTGTGGTTCACATCCGCGCCCTGGGCGGTGTCCCGTTTTTCAAGATGGTTCTGATGACCAACGCCACCGGCCTCGACCAGCTGGGCGTGCAGCAGGGTCTCAAGTTCTTCACCAAATCGGATGAAATCTGGGCCAAGCTCGACGGCGGCACCCAGGCATACGTGAACCGGGTGAATCGGATGGAGATTCCGCTCGAGAAAGTACTGGACAACATCCTGATCCTCGCCCGCCAGCGGCCGGTGATCATCCAGAGCCTGTTCCCGTCGATCAGCGGCGAGGAACCGCCGCTCGAAGAGATCGAACAGTACGCGCAACGGCTCAAACAACTGAAAGCCGGCGGCGCCCAGATCCCGCTCGTCCAGATTTACTCGGCATCGCGCCCGACGCCCAATTCGAGCATCAGCCATCTTCCGCTGAAATCGCTGTCGCGGATCGCTCACACCGTGCGCCAGGTCGCCGGTCTGAAAGCGGAAGTTTTTTAGAATCTTCGGCCGAGAGGCCATCTCCCGCTCCCGGCCTGCGTCTTCCAAGCCGCAGGCCGGATCCTCCTTCTGAAATGGTGAAAATAAGGGATTTCTGAAAGGAAGTCCGTTTTCTTGGCAATTGCCTGCCAGTTACCGCCCGCGTAACAGGGAACGAATTCCGTTCTGTTGCCTGCGGTGATTTTCACGTAAC
>JBEKFT010000400.1:0-2769 GCA_050013175.1 Verrucomicrobiota bacterium | reverse complement strand
TTCTGGTCCTGGATGGGTCGGTGGGCAGCGCGACCGCGATCACCCGTTTCTCAAGCGCCGTTGTCACATCAAGCCAACCTGGGAGCTTTGCCGGCCTTGGCGGCGTTGTTGCCGGTTGGTCGTCTTTCTCGTTCTCCCCGGCGGTGGCGCCGGTGGTTCCGTTGTGGACGCTCAGCACCAATGGGTTGACCTACAGCTTTGACGCGACTTCGGTGCAGCTTGACTTTCAAAACACGAATTTCATCAACATCCATGGAAGCGGCATAGCCCATCTCACGGGGTACGCGGACACCCCGGGAACGTGGAGCATCGGGATAAGCCAGATCGGGTCGAACTCTACATTCGGGGCTTCCACATCTGTCAGCGCCACAAACCTGCCGTTGCTGCAATACTTCGCCGAAACGAACGGCACGATGAATTTCACGTGGAATGCATTGTGGGGGCAACCCTATCAGGTGCAAACCTCGACCAATTTGTCTCAAACCAATTGGATCAACCTGGGGAGTGTGATCACGACGACAAATCCCATGGCCACCGGGTCGGATGTCATCGGCCCCGATCCAAACCGTTTTTACCGCGTCATTCTCGTCCCTTGACAGCCCGCCGGATGCGGCTGACACCCCGATCGGAGGGCGACCTCGATGGGGGGTTAGCTTTCGACGACGCTGATCTCGACCGGTTCGACGTTCACGCCCTGCTTCTCCAGCCAGCGGATTGAGGCTTTCACGTCCGCTTGTCCGCCCTGAAGCTCGAGGCAAACGATTCCGATTTCGTCGGTGACGCTCGCCTGGCGGATATTCGTGACAATGTGGAATTTGCCGCCGAGCCGCCAGATCAAGGGTTCCCGGATCAGCCGGGGCGGATACATCAACCACAATCTCCGCCGCGTGGGCGCGTCGGGACGTGTCCGCCGGATCGGTTTTGCCTTTTGAGTTCTGGCCGCCATGGCTCTGTCGGGTTGGGATCGTCCTCAGCCTCCGGCGATGGCGGGAATGATGCTGATTTCATCGCCGTCCTGCAGCGGCGTCTGCTGGTTTTTCAGGAAGCGTATATCCTCTTCATTGACATAGACGTTGACGAAACGGCGCACGTCGCCCTTGTCATCCACCAAACGGTCGCGGATTCCGGGATAGCGGGATTGGAGTTCCGCGATGGCTTCGCCGATCGTGCCGGCATTGACTTGAACGACTTCCTCGTTGTTTGTGAGCTTGCGGAGCGGGGTTGGGATTCGAACTGTTTTTGCCATAGAATTCATGCCTTGATCGGGCGGGCCTCGGCGGCAACCAAAGCCTCGAACTCACGCAGGCTCGGCCTGATTTCGCGCGGTTGGCCGACATGGCCGCTCACTGCATCCAGCGTTTTGAGCCCGTTGCCAGTGATGCACAGCACGAGGCTATCCTCCTCCGGAATCGCGCCGGAGGCAATCAGTTTCCTCGCCACGCCCACCGTGACGCCGCCGGCAGTCTCGGCGAAAATACCCTCGGTCTCCGCGAGCAACCGGATGGACTCGCGAATCTCGTCGTCGCTGACGTCTTCGGCCGAGCCGCCGGTGTCTTTCATCGTTTTGAGGGCGTAAAAGCCGTCCGCGGGCGTGCCGATCGCGAGGGATTTGGCAATCGTATCCGGTTTCACCGGCTTGAAGAAATCCAATCCGGCCTTTTGCGCGGTCGAAATCGGCGAGCAACCCGTCGCCTGCGCGCCATGGATTTTGTAGCCGGTGCCGGGCGCGAGGCCGAGTTGGATGAACTCCTGGTAGCTCTTGTGGATTTTGGTCAGCAGCGAGCCCGAAGCCATGCACACCACGGTGTGCCTTGGCACCTTCCAGTTCAGTTGCTCCACGATTTCATAGCCCATGCTCTTTGAGCCTTCGGCATAATAGGGACGCATGTTCACGTTCACGAACGCCCAGTCGAATTTGCCTGCGATTTCCGCACACAACCGGTTCACTTCGTCGTAGTGGCCTTTGATGCCGATGACGTTGGCGCCGTAAATCAGCGAGTTGATGATTTTTCCCGACTCGAGATCGGTCGGAATGAAGACGTAAGCTTTCAGTCCGGCCGCGGCGGCGTTGGCCGCCACGGAATTGGCCAGGTTGCCCGTCGAGGCGCACGCGACCGTGTCGAAGCCGAGCTCGCGCGCCCGGCTCAGCGCGACGCTCACGACCCGGTCCTTGAACGAGAGGGTGGGATAATTGACCGCGTCATTCTTGATCCACACCTCGCGGACACCCAACCGCTTCGCCAGCCGGTCCGCCTTGATCAATGGAGTGAATCCCACCTCCAGACCGACCGTCGGACCATTGGCGACTGGCAACAATTCGCGGTACCGCCACATGCTTTTCGGGCGCGATTGGATGACTTCGCGCGTGAGCGATTTTTTGATGCGGTTGTAATCGTAAACGACCTCGAGCGGGCCGAAGTCGAACTCGCAAACGTGCGTGGCGGTGAGGGGATACTCGCGGCCGCACTCGCGGCAGCTCAACGCCCGCATATAACCTGGATGCTTTTCCATAATCGAACCTGTCGCCGGCATCACACCGACACTTCCGATTCTGCCTCCGGCGAAACTCCGGAAGCCTCTTCGAGCAACAAAAACCCCCTTCCCATACGGAGAAGAGGTCGAAACTCGCATGCCCTTCTCATTTTTCCCGGAAAAACGGTCTCCGGGCTGGAATTGGCACCTGGACGTTGCGGGTCGCACCCCAACCGGTTGCCGTGGCTTCATCGGGCCAGTCCCTCAGCCACTCTTCATGAGTCCGCTCCACAAGCG
>JBEKFT010000399.1:0-2772 GCA_050013175.1 Verrucomicrobiota bacterium | reverse complement strand
CACCCATGCCGGGCAGGAGGTAAAACCGCTCCCGCTCTTTGTTTTTTGCGGTTGAGATCATCGAAATCGTTCGTTAAAGATCCAGGATACGCTCGATCAGAAGCAGATTGCCGCCGATTGACATGACGCTGATTTCCGTCAGCGAACATCAGCGCGGCCTGCCCATTCTGTGAACCCGGTTCCGGCAAAACGCAGCAAGTGAACGGGCTCGGGCCCTTGACACGCACTGCAGACATTACAGCACGGCAAAGGGATCCGCAAGCCCCGGCTTGGGCAGGCAGCGTTTGGCCAGCGCGTGGAACGGCTTTACGCAACGTGGAGCACCATGTTCTGGCCGCCGAAGGGATTGGGTACCCGGAGCGGGCAGGCAGGGTCGTCGCGCCACACACCGTCCACGATGAAGAGGTAGTGGTGCGAGCCTACTGGCAGCCCGACCGTGGCCATCCAGACCCCGTCATTGCCTTTCTGCATGGGTATGCCGCGCTGTTGCCAATTCGTGAAATCCCCCACCAGCAGGACTCTTTTCGCGGTCGGTGCGTTCAATCGAAACGTTTGGTTCTTGAAGATTCCAACCTGTTTTGCCATAGCTCAGTATCCTTTCCGATCGTTGGGAGCTTCCCGCCAACTGCAGCCAATATCAAGCAGGACATATCGACCGGTTGTTCACAGGCTTTTGACAAGGGGAAATTTGTGCCCATCGGCAAACGGAATGAATGGACACTGGCAACCTCCGGCCCCGCGCCGCACCAATCACTTTCCCTTCTGGACCACGACAATGCGGTTATTAAGTCCGGCTTCATCCATGTCGTGGGCTGGACGATATGTCACCCTTTCCAATGGAAAGTCCAAACGGTTCTGCACTTGCCTCCGTACAAACCGAATTCCATACTGCGCGGGCATTTTTCAAAGACCATTATGAGCACAATACCCATTCGCGTGGCCGTCACCGGCGCTGCCGGCCAGATCGGTTACGCACTCCTTTTTCGCATCGCTTCGGGCGCCCTGTTCGGCCCGAACCAGCCGCTCATCCTGCATCTCGTCGAGATCGAGCCGGCGTTGCCCGCGTTGAATGGTGTGGTGATGGAGCTGGAAGACTGCGCGTTTCCGCTGCTCAAAGGCGTGGTGCCCACGGCGAACCTCGATGAAGGGTTCCGCGACGTGAACTGGGCGTTGCTCGTCGGCAGCGTGCCCCGCAAGGCCGGCATGGAGCGAAAGGACCTGCTTGGTATCAACGGCAAGATCTTCGTGGGCCAGAGCCGGGCGATCGAGAAAAATGCCGCTCCCGACGCGCGCATTCTGGTGGTGGGCAATCCGTGCAACACCAACTGCCTCATTGCAATGAACAACGCCGGAAACATTCCGGCCAGCCGCTGGTTTGCCATGACACGGCTCGACGAGAACCGCGCCAAAACCCAGCTCGCCAGGAAGGCCGGCACCGACGTGACCGCAGTGACCCAACTGGCGGTCTGGGGCAACCATAGCTCGACCCTGTATCCGGATTTTCCCAACGCGAAGATTTCGGGCCGCCCGGTCGGCGATGCGATCCAGGACACGGCCTGGCTTCAGGGGGAGTTCATCAGCATCGTGCAGCAACGCGGCGCGGCGATCATCAAGGCGCGGGGCTCCTCGAGCGCCGCCAGCGCCGCCAATGCCATTGTGGACAGCGTTCGATCGATCCTCGAACCGACGCCCGCGGGCGACTGGCACAGCGTGTGTGTTTGCTCGGATGGCAGCTACGGCATTGAGAAGGGACTGATTTGTTCCTTCCCGGTTCGCAGCGACGGCAAAGGGCTGCAGATCGTTCAGGGCGTTCAGGTCAACGAATTCGGCCGCGGCAAGATTGGAGCGAGTGTGAACGAGCTGAAGGAGGAGAAATCCATGGTGGCCGGCTTGCTGCCGAAGTAGAAGGAAGGTTCAGTGCCGGGGTGGCCCGCCCGGGCCGGGCCGGCGCAGTTTCCGAAGCGCCTGCTGCAACGCATCGATTTCCCGCTCGTCGTCGATCTTTTGCCGCTCCGCCAGTTCGAGAGTCTCGAGCACCTCCTCCATCTGGTCGAGCGCCCGCTTCAGTTCCTCGATCACCAGATTCACCTCTTCGATAGCCTGGCTGACAGCGGCCACCGGCTGTCCAGTGTCCCCGCCGGACCGCGACTCCTGAACTGGCGCGGGTTCGATTTCGCCGGCCGGCTCCGGAGTTTCTCTGAAACTCTCGGCCGGCTCCGCGGGTTGAGATGGAGGGTTCGGCCGCCCGGGCCCTCTCGAATGGCGCCGGCCTCCCCGGCGCGACCGGCGCGGCCCCTTTACGGGCATCGGCTCGGATGGCGGGACAGCAGCGGCCTTCGGCTCTTCGTCCGGAATCATGTCATCAAGTTGCCCGGCTGCGGCCCGTTTGCAAAGGAATTATTCGATGCCCGCGGAGGCTCGACCTTCGGCGGATTTGAGCTAAGTTCAGGGCCAAAATGCCGATGAATGACCCGGAGAATGCCGCCGAAGACGCCGAGGCGCAGGATGGGAATGCCTCGAGCTCGTACGCGGTGTTGCGGAATCGCGACTTCCTCGTCTATCTCATCGGCCGTTTCGTCGCCTCCCTCGGCCAGCAAATGCTCAGCGTGGCAGTGGATTGGGAACTCTACGAACGCACGCACTCGCCGCTGGCGCTCGGCCTTGTCGGCCTCTCGCAGATGATTCCGATGGTGGTGTGCACCCTGCCTTCCGGCCACGTGGCCGACAATTTCAGCCGCAAGCGGATCATTTTAGCGACGACGCTGCTGTTGG
>JBEKFT010000398.1:0-2778 GCA_050013175.1 Verrucomicrobiota bacterium | reverse complement strand
CCATTTCGCCATTCTGGTCACGACGATTTCTTTCGCGCCCAATTCGTTCAGGAGCTTTTGCCGGAGCTTGGATTTGTCGAACAGGTCGAATCCCTCGCCGTGGACTTCGTTGCGGATCACGAGAAAATCCGCTTTGTCCCCCACTTCGTTCACCAGCCGTTGAATCTGGTAAATGCTGTCCAATTCGTGGTTGACCGGGCAGGCGATGGTCAGCCGCGCGCCCAAACTTTCGAGCACGGTGGGCAACTCCGTCTCCTTGAAATAATCCAGGAAGATGCGCGTGGACGCCGCCCGGCAATCCACCACCACAACGGCGTTATCCTCCAGAGCCTGGACCATGCGGTCAATGTCCGCCGGTTCAGCCGGGTTGATGAATTCCACTTCTGGATGGAAGCGTTTCAGGGTCGAGTTTTCGTCGTCACTATCAAAGGCGGCGTGCGCGATGTGGTTGTCTTTGAGGTACTGGACAAAGTTGACGGCAAAGAAACTTTTGCCGACACCGCCTTTGCCGTTCAGGATGAGGATGAGTCTTTTTTTCATGGTTTGTTATGCTGGTCTTCGATGAATTCCACTGCGGCAACTTGCGGCCCGTCCAGTCGGTTGGATCGGGCAGGCCGAGGGGAAAAGGGTTGGACGGTCGCCGCCGGCGCGGGCTGCGCCGGTCTTCTGCCACGCCGTTTCGGCGACGGTTCCCTGAGCACGTTCCGGCAGAATGTCCGCACGGTTGTATCGCTGATTTCGATGCCGTGCCGCTCGCGCAAGATTGCGACGATGGTGTCATACGAGGCGTTATTGCGCCGCAGCTCGCCGATTAATTCGGCATGGGGGCGAAGCGTCACATACCCCCCGCTGCGCTTCGGGCCATACCGGGCGATGAGGTCCGCTGCCGTTTCGGTTTGATTTGGAAAAGTCATTGGAAACTGTTTTCCAAACTGTTTTGGAAAGCGGTTTCCAAAAGTGCCTTGCGCCTAGCAAGGAGTCTGGCGTGCCGTTTCCCATTCCCATTACCTGTAGCATTGCCGCGCGATTACTTTGCGCACGCTCATGCGCAAGATTTTCGGGGCTGTGAGGTAGCGTTTAGCCATGCTGACGATGAAAGCGCAATACAGCCTCTCCAATGCGGAGAAGTATTTTAAGGAGCATTTGCGCGTCGGTGACTATTACATGGAAGGGTGGCATACGCTGGGTCAGTGGGTGGGCAAAGGGGCTGCCGAGTTGGGTTTAGCCGGTGTAACGGTGACGGACGATTTCGTCAGCCTGTGCCGGAATCTGAATCCGCGGACGGGTGAGCAATTGACTCCACGGCTCAATTCCAGACGGATCGGAGCGGATGGCAAGCATGAGGTTGCCAATCGCCGGGTGTTCTACGATTTCACGTTGTCGCCGCCCAAATCGGTTTCGATTGCGGCGCTGGTTGGGGATGACCAGAGGATCATCGACGCGCATGACGAGGCGGTCAAAGTGGCATTCCGGCAACTGGAAATGCACGCGGCAACCCGGATACGAAAGCAGAAACAGACTTCATATCGACCGACGGGCAACGTGGTGGGGGCGGTGTTCCGGCACGACACGTCCAGGGAACTGGACCCGCACCTGCACACACACTGCATCCTGTTCAACGCAACCAAGGATTCCGTCGAGAACCGTTGGAAAGCGTTGGAACCTTACGAAATGCTGCTGGCCAAGAAATTCACGGAAAACGTCTATTACCATGAACTAGTCAAGGCGTTGGTTGGGTTCGGCTACCGCGTCCAGAACAAACCGCGTGGGGATTTCGAGATTGAGGGGGTGTCACGGGCGCTGATCGAGCGGTTTTCCAAACGGCACCTGGAGATTGATGAGAAAACGCGGGAACTGCTGGAACGCGAACCGGAGAAAGCCAGCCGGAACATAAAGGAGATTCGGGCGAAGATCGCCGGGGCGGAACGTGCCCGGAAGATCAAGGACCTGGGTCTTACAAAACTTCAATCCCTCTGGAATGGTCAGCTTTCCCCGGATGATCGGCGGCAGATTGGCGGGCTGATTCACGCTCCTGCCCCTGCTCTGGCCACGATAAGCGCAGAACAGGCCGTGATCTGGGCGGAAGAACACCTGTTTGACCGGCGCTCCGTCGTCCACGAGCACGAGATTTGGCGGCACGCCCTGGAACATGTCAGGGGCCAAAACATACGGCTCTCGGACATTCAGGCCGTGACCCAGAATCGGGATTATGTCCGCGACAAAGTGTATCAGGGCAAGATCACAACCCGTGAAGTCATCACCCGTGAATGGAACATTGTCTGTCTGGCTCAAGAGGGCATCAGGAAACACGGGCCGTTGTCCTCCGGCAGTGGTTGGGCCAATCAGCTATTGGACCCGGAGCAACGCCGGGCGGTCGAACACATTCTGTCCTCGCGGGATTTTGTAACGCTGTTCCGGGGCGGTGCCGGTACGGGGAAAAGCTATACGTTAAAGGAGGTTCAATCCGCCCTCCAGCGAGACGGGCATGTGGTTCAGGCACTCGCGCCACAACGCCAGCAGGTGAACGATTTGGAGCGGGCTGGATTTGCCAATGCTCAGACGGTCAGCGCCTTCCTGGCGCGGCGTTCCATGTCCCCCGGTGCGGTTGTCCTGGTGGATGAAGCCGGGCAGATCGGCGGGGAACAAATGCTGCAATTGCTCCGGTTCATCCAGGAGAACGATGGCCGGGTGATTCTTTCCGGGGACACCCACCAGCACGGGGCCGTGGAAGCAACCGATGCGCTCAGGGCCATCGAGAAGTATTCAGGGTTGCAATAT
>JBEKFT010000397.1:0-2785 GCA_050013175.1 Verrucomicrobiota bacterium | reverse complement strand
CTCGCACGTCACATACACCGGCGGCAGAAAATGCATCTCGATCTTGATCAGGCCGTCGCCCTCGCATTTCTCACAGCGACCGCCCTTGACGTTGAAGCTGAACCGGCCGGCGTCGTAGCCGCGGATCCTGGCCGCGGGCAGGCGCGAGAACAAATCCCGGATGGCGTTGAACATCCCGGTGTACGTGGCCGGATTGCTCCGGGGCGTGCGGCCGATGGGCGTCTGGTCGATCACGATGACCTTGTCGAGGTTCTCGAATCCCTTCAGGGCGCGGTGCGTCCCGGGGCGGTCATTCGAGCCGAAGAATTTCCGGAACAACGCGCGCCGGAGAATGTCGTCCACCAGGGTGCTCTTTCCCGATCCGCTCACGCCGGTGACGCAGGTGAGCGTCCCGAGCGGGATGCGCGCGTCGATGTTCTTCAAATTATTCTCCCGCGCCCCCAGGATTTCGAGCCAGCCCCGCTCCGGCGAGGGCCGGACGCGCTGTTTCGGCATGGGGATGCTGAGTTCGCCCGTGAGGTACTTGGCGGTGAGCGAACGCGGGTTGGCCAGGAGTTCGTCGAGGGTTCCGGCCGCCACCAACTCCCCCCCGCGCACCCCGGCGCCGGGGCCCAGATCCAGGACGTAATCCGCATGACGGATCGTTTCGGCATCGTGCTCGACGACGAGGACCGAGTTGCCGATATCGCGGAGGCCCTGGAGCGTGCGCAACAGGCGATCGTTGTCACGCTGGTGCAATCCGATGCTCGGTTCGTCCAGGATGTAGAGGACCCCCACCAACCCGGCGCCAATCTGCGTCGCCAGCCGGATCCGTTGCGCTTCGCCTCCGCTCAACGTGCCGCTCTCGCGGTCCAGCGTGAGGTAACCCAGGCCGACATTCCTCAAAAACCCGAGCCGCGCGCGGATTTCCTTGATGATCTCCCGGGCGATTTTCTCCTGAAATTCGTCGAGCCGCAGCGTGGCGAAAAAGGCGTCGGCCTTCTCGACCGACAGCGAGCAGACGTCCATGATGGACAGGCCCGGGATTTGCGATTTGGGATTTGCGATTTGCGATATGGGGTCGGGTACTCCGACACCCAGCGTGACGGCGAGGATTTCCGGTTTCAGACGCCGCCCGTTGCAGGCGTCGCAGAACTGCGGGCTCATGAAAGCCTTGAGCCGGTTTCGGGTGAATTCGCTTTCGCTTTCGTGGTAGAGCCGGCCCAGGTTCGGAATGACGCCCTCGAAGGGGCGGGTGATCTTGCTCATCTTGCCGGCGCGCCAGAAGTTGAATTCGATCTCCGCCTCGCCGGAGCCCCACATCAGGATGCGTTTGAAGTCCTCCGGCAGATCCTTGTAGGGCGTTTCCTGGCTTACGTTGCCGTGCGCCGCCACGGCGCGCAGGATGCTCTTGTAGTACACCACCATCCGCTTTCCCCCGCGGCGCCAGGGCAGGACCGCCCCCTGCTCCAGCGACTTGTCCGGATCGGGAACGACCAATGCCTCGTCGAAAACCATCTTCTGCCCGAGGCCATGGCAGACCAGGCACGCCCCGGCGGGCGCATTGAAGGAAAAATGCTTCGGCGTCGGCGGCTCGTAACTCTTGCCCGTCGCGGGACTTAGGTTGCGATTGGAATGGAGGGTCTCGATCCACTCCGCGGTGTCGGACGTCGGGGGCGGAGGACGGGGGGTCGCCGGGTCGGCTTTGGATTTTGAACCCTGGGCTTTGGACGGGTCCTCCGGCCGCTGGTGCAACGTCAGCAGCACGCCCTCACCCCATTTCAAGGCGGTTTCGACCGAGTCGCTGAGCCGAACGCGAATTTTTTCGTCGATCACGAGGCGGTCCACCACCGCCTCGATGGTGTGGTCCTTCTTGGGATCAAGCCGGACGCGGACGCCGTCGGCCAATTCCAACAGGGTGCCATCGACGCGGGCGCGGACGAAGCCTTCGCGGGAGAGCCGTTCGACGACGTCGCGGAACTCGCCTTTCTGGCCGCGGACAACCGGTGCGAGCACCATGACGCGGCTGCGCGGCGGCAGGGCGAGGATTTTATCCACGATGTCACTGGTGGTTTGCCGGACGATGGGCACGCCGGTTTCGGGACAATGCGGCTGCCCGACGTGGGCGTAGAGCAGGCGGAGGTAATCATAGATTTCGGTGGTCGTGGCGATGATGGAGCGCGGGCCGCTGCCGGAACTGCGCTGCTCGATGGCGATGGCCGGGGACAGGCCTTCGATGAAATCCACGTCGGGCTTCCGCATCTGATCGAGGAACTGCCGCGCATAGGCGGAGAGCGACTCGACGTATTTGCGCTGGCCCTCGGCGTAAATGGTGTCAAACGCGAGCGAGGATTTGCCGGAGCCGCTCAAGCCGGTAATGACCACCAGCTTGTCGCGCGGGATGGTCAGCGTGAGATTCTTGAGATTATGCTCGCGAGCGCCGCCGATCCGGATGAATTCTTTGCTCACAACCGCGAATTTCCTGAGTTAAACAATCGATAAACCTACATCAATCGTTCCGGGAAGGAAAGAAGAACCGAAACAGGGTAGCCGCCAGGGTGGATTTGCGGAGCCGTCCGGCACCGGCGAAGTCCGCCACTTCACAATGGCCGCTGCGAAAGCTGCGCTTGGGTGGCGACGGGCCGTCATCGCCCCTTTGAAGAAGGAAGGGGGACGCCCGTCCCCCTAAGTACATTAAAACATAAATACGATGACGTATTTACTTGCGGCATTTGCGTGATTTTGGGATGAATGCTCTTGCTCATGCGAGCGAGAGTATGTCAAGAATAAGTCCATATTCCATTCA
>JBEKFT010000396.1:0-2794 GCA_050013175.1 Verrucomicrobiota bacterium | reverse complement strand
TCTGCGCGAAGGCCTGCGCGCAAACCCGGACAGCTACGAACTTCTGTTCGAACTGGGAAGTCTTTATTACGACAACCGCCATGATGCGGGCCGCGCCCGGAACGTCTGGCTGGCCGCCTTGAGATTATGGCAGAAGCAGGAGTCGGGGAAGGGCATGCCCGACAATCTCTCGTTGGATCAGATCACAGTCCACCTCGCTCACCTGGAAGAGCAGGAAGGAAATCTGGATCGCGCGGTGGAGTATTTCGAAATGGCCAAGAAGGTTTCGCCCACTCCTTCGCAGCTTCAAAAGCAGATCGATGAAATCAAACAACGACTGCCCCGGGCCGGCACCCTTTCGCCACACTGACCCTGAACCCGGCGTGAAACAGTTCACCGGAATCTGCCTCGCGCTCGCGCTCGTGACGCTGGTCTGTTATTGGCCGGCCACCCGCCACGACTTCATCAACCTGGATGATCAACAGTATATCGTCGAGAACTACCATGTCACGCAAGGGTTGACCTGGACCGGAATGGCCTGGGCATTCAGCACGGATTACGCCAGCAACTGGCATCCGCTGACCTGGATATCGCACATGGTGGACTGCAGCCTGTTCGGCCTCAATCCCGCCGGTCACCACCTGGTGAGCCTGCTTTTCCATGTTGCCAACACATTGCTGCTGTTCGTGTTGTTGAAACAAACAACGGGAGCCTTGTGGCGCAGCGCCTTCGTGGCGGCCTTGTTCGCGTCGCATCCGTTGCACGTGGAATCCGTCGCCTGGGCGTCCGAGCGCAAGGATGTGCTGAGCGCGTTTTTCTGGATGCTCGCCCTGCTGGCGTACTCGCATTACGTGAGGCGGCCTGGCCGCGCTCGTTACGGGCTTGCCTGGCTGCTGTTCGCGCTCGGCCTGATGTGCAAACCGATGCTGGTGACGCTGCCCTTTGTTCTTCTCCTGATGGATTTCTGGCCGCTGCAGCGCGCCGGGTCCGTGGCCGGGTGGGTGCGCGAGAAGGTTCCTTTCTTCGCGCTGTCGCTGGCCGCGAGCATCGTGACGTATTCGGCCCAGAAAGCCGGCGGGGCCGTGCAATCACTTCAGAACCTCGGGTTCCGTTGGCGGATCGCCAACGCGATTCTCGCATACGGCGGCTATCTTTCCAAAACAGTGTGGCCGGCGAATCTGTCCCCAACCTACCCTTACCCGCATGCACCCTGGCCGGTGGCTGAAACCATCCTCCTGGCATTCGCGCTGACAGCCCTGAGCGGCATGTTCCTCTTCCTGGCGAAGCGGCATCCTTACCTGCCGGTCGGCTGGTTTTGGTTTCTTGGAACACTCGTTCCCACGATTGGTCTCGTGCAGGTGGGACCGCAATCCATGGCCGATCGATACATGTACCTTCCCGGCATCGGACTCTTCATCCTCCTGGTCTGGGGACTGGACGATTTCGCAGGCGCCTGGAAGCTCAAGCGGCCCGTGCTCGCCGCTGCCGGAGCGATGGTATTGGCCGGATGCCTGGCTGTCACTGCGTTTCAATTGCAGTTCTGGCGGGATGGAGTCAGTCTTTTCCAACGGGCTGTCCGGTTGTCCCCGGACAACGCCGTCGCCCAAAACTTCCTCGGCAAAGCATTGGAAGACCAGGGCCGGAGCGAGGAAGCTTTGGATTCCTATTTCGAATCGGTGAGGCTGGAACCGCATTATCCAGCCGGGCAATTCAATCTGGGCACCGCCTTGTTGACCCGCGGTCGGTTGGACGAAGCGGCGCGCCACCTTGCCCTCGCCCTCCAGGACAGCCCCCAATATGGCATGGCGCACGACAACATGGGTGTTGTGTTGGTGAAACAAGGCCGCTGGGCCGATGCAGGACGCCATTTCGTCGAGGCGATTCGGGCCGATCCGGACAATCCCAGAGCCTATTTCAACCTCGGAACCGTCTTCCTGAACCTGGCCAGGTACGACGAGGCAATCGAACAATTCTCCAAGGCTCTCCGGCTGCAGCCTGACTATGTGATGGCGCGTTTCAATCTGGCGCTTGCCCTGGTCCAGGCGGGCAGGAACGGTCAGGCGCAGCCGCTCATTGCCGAAGCCCTGCCGCACTTTGCCGAAGCCGTGCATCTGGATCCAGCCAACGCCGAATACCGCTTCAACTTCGGCCTCGCGCTTTTGGAGCAAAACAAGCCGTCAGACGCGGAGGAGCAATTCGCCCGGGCTCTTCAGTTGGGACGCGACGATGCCGCGACCCATTACCGGCTTGCATTGGCGCTGGAGCAGCAGCGCAAATCCAAAGAAGCCATCGCCCAGTTCCGCGCCGCGCTGCGCCTGATACGCGACTTTCCCGGGGCGCTCAACCGGCTTGCCTGGATTTTGTCCTCGGAACCCGATCCGAAACTTCGCGACGGGGATGAGGCGGTGAAGCTGGCGAGTCAGGCGTGCGAGCTGACAGGGAACAAGCGGGCTGATTGCCTGTCAACACTCGCCGCGGCTTACGCCGAGACCGGACGGTTCCCCGAGGCCATCGCCACGGCCCAAACGGCCCGGGCTGCCGCCGCCGCCGCCGGTGACAAGGACGCCGGCGCGGAAGCGGATGAACTCCTGAAAACGTTCCAATCCGGCCGGCCATGCCGGACACCTTTGTGAAGGCAAGTCCAACAGGCGCTTCCTGACACCACAACCAAGGGACGATGCTGCACCCGCATGGGGAACGCCGATGAATCCGGCGTTCCGGCGGCAGTGTCAGGATGCGCACCATCGAACGAGTGCAGTCTGGAGGAGCGCCGTCCGCCCTGACCGGGCGCGGGCGGGCACGACCGCGGTGCTGC
>JBEKFT010000395.1:0-2800 GCA_050013175.1 Verrucomicrobiota bacterium | reverse complement strand
TGCTGCCATTTGATCTGTTTCAAGGCGAAGAGCCCGAACAGCTTTCTTGTCTGGGTTCCCGTGCTCCAACTGCTTCCCCTGCTCCGGGCCGCGGGCATGTCGGGTTGGTGGTTCCTCGCGTTCTTCGTGCCGGGGTTGAATATCGTCGCGCTGGTCCTCTGGTCGCTGAATATCGTCAAGGCGCGCGGCAAGCACGTCACCTGGGCGATCCTCCTCATCCTGCCGGTCACAAACCTGCTGGCTTTCCTGTATCTCGCCTTTTCCAGCGGCGCCGACTCCGATGTTCCCCCACCCAAAATCTCGTCCAAATTCCAGACCGAGGGTCTTCAAACCGCCTAGCCGGCCGCCATTAAACCGTGTAGCCGCCAATGTGAATTGGCGGACCCATCCCTCAGTGGCAATCTCCGCCGTTTCACAATGGCGGTTACGGAGGCTCAGTTTGCGGAGTTCACTTCCCATTCCGGCCTTCGTCTGCTACAGGATGCCCAATGCAAGCTGTCATCGATTTCCTGAAACAGAACGAGCCGCGCTTCATCGACGAACTTTGCGATTACGTCCGCTTTCCGAGCGTGTCGGCACAAGCGCAACATCGCGCGGATCTGCAGGCCTGCGCCGCGTGGCTTGTAAAGCACTGCAAACAAATCGGGCTGCAGGCCCGGCTTTGTCCGACTCAAGGGCATCCCATCGTGCTGGCGAGAACGCCGCGCCATCCCATCGCCGCGTCGAACCGCCCGGCGCACGCCGCCGGGTCGCGGCGGCGGCTGCACTTTCTCGTTTACGGACATTACGACGTCCAGCCACCGGAGCCGTTCGACCTCTGGAAATCCCCGCCGTTTGAACCCCGCCTCCAAGGCCGCTCGCTCTTCGCCCGGGGCGCGAGCGACAACAAGGGGCAGAACTTCGCCCATTTGAAAGCGGTCGAAGCCTGCCTCGCGACCCACACCGAGATCCCGTGCGACATCACGTTCGTGATCGAGGGCGAGGAGGAGGTCGGCAGCAAGAGTCTGGCCGGTTTTTTGAGAGAGCATCGTGACGAACTGCGTTGCGACGCCGTGGTCATCTCCGACACGGGGATGCCGGCTCCGGATTGCCCGGCGCTGACCTACGCCCTGCGCGGCATCGCGGCGCTTCAAGTGACGTTGCACGGGCCCTCACGCGACCTGCACTCGGGCATTTTCGGCGGCACGGTGGATAATCCAGCCATGGCGCTGAGCCAATTGCTGGCACAGCTCCGCGACAAGAACGGCCGCGTCGCCATTCCCGGCTTCTATGGCGAAGTCCGGCCGCTTTCTACGTACGAACGAGAGCAATTCAAGCGTCTTCCGTTGACGGATCGCGAGTATCAGAAGCTGCTCGGCGTGCCGAAACTGTTTGGCGAGAAGGGTTACACTCCATTCGAGCAGCGCGCCGCGCGCCCCACTCTGGAAATCAACGGCCTGACGAGCGGTTACCAGGGTGAAGGCAGCAAAACCATCGTCCCCGCCTGGGCCAGGGCGAAGCTGACCGCCCGGCTGGTGCCGGATCAAACACCGGCAAGGATCCTCAAACTGATCCAAGAGCACCTGAAGAGACTGTGTCCGCCGACCGTGCGGATGGAAATCCAAGCGGGCCACGGAGCCGACCCGTACTTGGTGTCTCCTTCCAGCGCCCACGCCCGGGCGGCCTTGCGCGCGTTGCGATCGGCGTTCGGTCACGAACCGGTCTTGATGCGCGAAGGCGGTTCGATCCCGATCGTCAATGATTTCAAACGGATATTGCACGCGGACACGCTGCTGTTGGGCCTGGCGTTGCCGGATGACAACGCGCACTCGCCCAACGAGAAGTTCAACCTGGATTGTTTCGCCAAAGGCGCGTTGATGGGCGCCCTGCTATGGCAGGAACTCAGCCGCACGAGTCAGTTCTGAGGTAATTCGGGTCGATCCCGCACATGGACGCAACCCATTCAAATCACCCGGACCACCAGTGCGGTCGTGTTGTCACGCCCATTTCTGGCCAGCGATTCCTCAACGAGCCGGTCCGCCGGGTTGGCGTCGGGCCCGGCCGATTCATGGGAGCGCAGGAACGCCTCAAGGTCGCCGTCGTACAACCCCTCGACCAATCCATCCGTGCAGAGCAGAAAGTGATCACCCGCCTCATAAGCCACGGCGCCTACCTGTGGAACAACAAACTGGTTGCCGCCGCCCAGGGCCTTTTGGAGCAGGTTACGCCGCGGATGGCTGCGCGCCTGCCGCTCATTGATCTTCCCGTTCCGCAACAGCCAGCCCACGTGGGTATCATCATGGCTCAACTGTCGGATCGCTCCGCCCTGCGCGGGCAGATAATAAATGCGGCTGTCGCCGATGTGGCCGAAATACATCCGCCCAGGCGTGAACCAGCACAGACTCAAGGTGGTTTCCATTCCCCGGCACTCTGCATAGCTCTCCCCAAGATGCGCCAGGGCCGCGTGGACTTCAGCAAATAGTTCCTCCAGCACATCGGTGAAACCGGTCCCGAATCCGACCGCCGACAGCCGGTAGGAACCCGGAAGCAGCATCGTGATTTTCTCCACCGCGATCCGACTGGCGTGTTCCCCGGCCATCGCCCCGCCCATCCCGTCGCTGACCGCAAAAGCAAAGTCCAGGTGGCTGGTCGCGCCCTCCCCGGTCGCGCCCAGGTGATGAACCTCGCGAGCGTCAAATTGCAGACCTAAAAACGCGTCCTCGTTGTTGGGCCGGACCTCGCCGCGGTCAGTCCGGCCGAACCATTGCAAACCTTTGGACGCGGGAGATCGATGAGAAGGATCCATGGCGGCAGGCGGTTA
>JBEKFT010000394.1:0-2803 GCA_050013175.1 Verrucomicrobiota bacterium | reverse complement strand
CACCCCATATACAGATTGCCGCAACGGGCGGATGCTGACGGCGGATGGATCGCGCGCCGAACGCCGATCAGGCATTGGTGAACGCCGGATGAAAACCCGGGCCGCCCCGGCGGGTCCGCGAATCCGGAACATACGATGAAAGCCAAATTAAGCCGATTGTCGAGACGTTATCTCACCGCCTTGCGAACCAACCTGAACCAAGGCCCGCGGGCGCGCTTGCAGCCGGCGAAGGGACTGGGACGCGAGGCCCTGGCCATGGGGCTGAAGACGCTGGACCTGGCCATGATCCACCGGCAGGCACTGACCACACTGGTGTCGCCTGGCGGTTCCTCGGAAAGCAGCGATCGGATGATGAAGCGGGCGGAGACATTCCATCAGGCGGAGACTTTTCTTGTTGAGGCGATCAAACCAATCGAACACAACAATCGAGCCGCAATGGAAACCAACGTCCAGTTGAGCCAACTAAACCAGACGTTGCGTCGGCGCACCGTCGAGCTGGCCGCCGCCAACCGCGAGTTGAAACAGGAAATCGTCCGGCGCCGGGCCGGGGAGGAGGCGCTCAAGAAAAGCCGGCAACACTACCGCCAGTTGTTGGAACAGTCGCGCCAACAGCAGGAACAATTACGGCATCTGGCCCGCCAGATTCTCTCCGCGCTGGAGGAAGAGCGGAAGCATATCAGCCGCGAGTTGCATGATGAAATCGCCCAGACCCTGACAGGTATCAATGTCCATCTGACGGCCTTGGCGAACCGGGCCTCGGTCAACACCCTGGGTCTCAAGCAGACGCTCCTGCGCACGCAACGGCTGGTGGAAAAGTCCGTGAACGTCGTGCATCGGTTCGCCCGGGAATTGCGCCCGACGCTGTTGGACGATTTGGGGCTGGTTCCCGCCCTCCATTCCTTCATGAAAGACTTTACGAAACGGACCGGCATCCACATTCGCTTCACAGCGTCTGCCGGGCTGGAGCGATTGGACAGCGCCAGGCGGACGGTGCTTTATCGCGTCGCGCAGTCGGCGCTGACCAACGTCGCCCAGCACGCGCAAGCCAGCCGGGTGACCGTGAGCATCTGGAAACTCCGTGACGCCGTTCGCATGGAGATCCACGACGACGGCAAATCCTTTGAGGTGGAACGGGTGTTGTTCACCAAACGGCACAAACGATTGGGGCTGCTCGGCATGAGGGAGCGGGTCGAGATGGTCCGCGGCAGCTTTGGCGTCGAATCCGCCCCGGGCAAAGGCACCACCATCCGCGCGGAGATCCCGCTTGGGAACAGCCACAAAGTTTAACGTCCTGAGTCAGACCATCCGCTTGCGGCGCCGGCTCGCCGGAGGCCGAGGGCGGAAGCGTGGTGAGGCGCGGGCTTCAGCCCGCTTCACCGGGAAGGATTCGGTTGATTCTGGCTGATATTTCGCATGCCGAACTGAAGCGTAAACGCCGCGCTCCCCCTCGGATGTTTACGAGATGGTTCCTGCTGGCGATTCCGTTCGGAAACCGACACAAGGTTTGGACTCGCTCATCGAATCCGCCCGAGGTAGATTCTTCAGTGTTGATGAAGCAAATCACCGTCCTGCTGGCTGAGGACCACAAGATCGTCCGCGAGGGGCTGCGGACGTTGTTGGAGGCCGAAGGCGATATCGCAGTGGTCGGCGAGGCGGAAACCGGCCGCCGGGCGGTTGCACTGGCCCGGAAACTGCATCCCGACGTGGTCGTCATGGACATCGCGATGCCGCTGCTGAATGGCATAGAAGCCACGCGACAAATCCTCAAAGCCGTCCCCGGCACCAAGGTGATCATCCTTTCAGCGCACAGTGATGACGCCTACGTCGAGCAGGTGATTGCGATGGGCGCGGCCGGATATTTGATCAAACAAACCTCCGCCTATGTCTTGTCGCGGGCGATTCGCGAAGTCCAGACGGGACACACGTTTTTCAGCCCCCTCATTGCCAAACGACTTGACCGTCGCAATCAGGAGTCGCCGACCCGTGCGGGGCAGTTGAAGCGGCAGATCACGCGCCTGAGTTCGCGGGAGGCGGAAGTGCTCCAACGGATTGCCGAAGGCCAGGCCAACAAGCAAATCGCGGCGGGACTCGGCATCAGCATCAAGACGGTCGAAAAACACCGCGGCCATCTCATGCGCAAGCTGAACATCCACGACACTGCGGGTCTCACCCGTTACGCCATCGGTGCGGGCATCATCGAGAGCAGTGTTCAGTTGACCCTCGTTTAGCGCGGAGATGGGGTCAATACCCCATCGCGCCCGCCCGGTTTCCCTGCTAATCTTCAAGTGATGAATGCACTGTTGCTGTACCCGGAATTCCCGGACACATTCTGGAGTTTCAAACACGCCCTGAAGTTCATCCGGAAGCGGGCTTCATTGCCGCCGCTGGGTCTGCTGACCGTGGCCGCGATGCTCCCGCCGGAATGGACGAAGCGCCTGGTGGATGTGAACGTGCGGAAGCTGCGGGAAAAGGACCTGGCGTGGGCGGAGGTGGTGTTCGTCAGCGGGATGATCGCCCAACGGGACTCGGCGCGCGAGTTGATCGCGCGCTGCCGAGCGGCGGGCAAGACGATCGTGGCGGGTGGGCCGCTGTTCACCCTCGAGCACGAGCAGTTCCCTGAACCTGATTATTTCGTGCTGAACGAGGCCGAGTTGACGCTGCCGGATTTTCTGCGCGACTTCAAACGAGGCGACGCACGGCGCGTGTACGCCTCGTCGGAATTCCCCGACATCCACCGGACGCCGGCGCCGTTGTGGGAGCTGGCGGATTTGCGGCGGTACGCCTCGATGAGCGTGCAGTTCTC
>JBEKFT010000393.1:0-2807 GCA_050013175.1 Verrucomicrobiota bacterium | reverse complement strand
GGAAGCTCTGGGAATCAGTGAGTTTCAGGGCCGTGCGTGCCGCCAATCAGGTCAGGAAAGACAGAATTGTCCAGAATTGAAGAGACAGTCCTTCTTCGGCACATATGATTTCATGACCATTCCGGGGATTGAGGGCCGGCTCCCCCGCCCCGTTAGCCATGGCAACGCTCCGGCTCCAGGCTGTGAGTCTGTCTTCCCCTCACAGTCCAAAGAGCATACAGTTTTCCCTAAATGCATACATGGCCGGTTGCCCGCAGTTGATTTCCGGCCGGGCAGCGTGGATACTTCGGCCAACCCCAATCAATGAACGCCGGATGAAACATGAAAGTCACCTATTACGGACACTCTTGCTTTTCGGTGGAAGTCAACGGGCGCACCCTCCTCTTCGACCCGTTCATCACTCCGAACGACCTCGCCAAGTCCGTCGATGTAAACAAGGTCGCGGCGGATTACATTTTGATTTCGCACGGCCACCAGGATCACCTGGCCGATGCGGCCGCCATTGCCGGACGCACCGGCGCGACGCTGGTGTCCAACTTCGAGGTGGTTTCCTGGTTTGGCAGCCATGGAATTCAAAAGGGGCATCCACTGAACCACGGCGGGGGATGCCGATTTGATTTCGGTCGCGTCAAGTTCGTCAGCGCGATCCATTCCAGCAGCCTTCCCGACGGATCGTATGGGGGCAATCCGGGCGGATTTGTGGTGGAAACTTCACAAGGAAATTTCTACTACTCCGGCGACACCGCCCTGACGATGGACATGAAATTGATCGGCGAATCCACCCGCCTGACCTTCGCCGCGCTGTGCATCGGCGACAATTTCACGATGGGAATCGAGGATGCCATCCAGGCCGCGGAATTTGTCCGTTGCAACGAGATACTGGGCGTGCATTACGACACCTTCCCGCCGATCAAAATCGATCATCGTGAAGCCGTGGAAAAATTCACGGCCGCAGGAAAGCATCTGCACCTTCCCCACCCGGGGCAATCGCTCAGTTTCTAGCCGCCGCCATCCCGGCGCGCCAGCGTGTTCAGGCCGCCGCTGCAGGGCTTGCGGGAGGTCCCACCGTTCCTCTCCGACACCCCGGGGCTCGCCATGAACCGAGCCTCCCTAACCACCGTTGTGAAACGGAGGAGAACGCCACTGCGGGACAGATCTGACAATTCACATTGGCGGCTACAAGGTTTTTGGGTCCCGATGCCCTCCCGATTTTTTGGAAGTCGAGCCTTCCGGCAAAACTCGCGGCGTGTGCAGTCCGCCCGCCCGCATCCGCATTGATATCTTTTTAACGTCTTCCTGGTGCCTTTTGATTACCCCCTCCGGCCTCCGGAAGCCACATTGATGGCGGAAGCAAGTAAGAATGGATTTAACCTCTATGAAACCGGATAGGCTACTGTTCCCGATCGATCTGGCAAAATGCCCGCTCGACGCTCTTCCCCTGCTCAACAATCCGGCTGGACGCTCTGATGCGTCCGTCCTCCTGCTCCACGACGTCCACCTGAACATTCTGGCGCCAGACAATCGGATCTATTCGAAGCGCCAAAGTCCGTTGACCCCGCCCCTGGCAGCCCTACAAAGCAACTGACATCCGCCAAGCGGGAATATGAACGTCATCGCCTGGTTCATCTTCGTCGCTGCCGCGATACTCGAAGTGGCCGGCGATGCCACGGTGCGTCGAGGGCTGCGCGGGGGCGGCGTCTGGTTCATTGTTGCCGGCTGTCTGGCGCTGGGTGGCTATGGCCTGATCGTGAATTCGCTCAAGTGGGATCTCTCGCGGCTCCTCGGTGTTTACATAGGATTCTTCGCACTGGTCAGCGTCCTGTTTGGCCGGTTGATTCTGCGCGAAACCGTGCCGCCCTCCACCTGGTGGGGGCTGGCCTTGATCCTGGCGGGCGGCCTGATCATCCAATTCGGCCGTCGCTAGGAAAGAAGGCCGGGAGTTCCCGGCGCAACCGGCTGCCGTGTGAGTGTGTTTCATGTGTGACTCCTCCGTGTGCGACCACTATTGATCGCGTTGGGCGCGGCACTCGTCGGATGAAAGCCCCCTGTCCAGCCTTTGTCACCCATCCAGTGCCTCCCCGCGACGTGCTGCGAGCCGGGGAGAAGTTCGCGATCCGCCAGCCGGGTTGTTAATACTCTTTTAATGGGAGCGGCCCGCGAATTGACTCCCCGGGACAGGATGTCCGTGTCATGCTTTCCAGTGTGAATACGAACGGGCTATGTCCGCTGGAACACGTGGCCTGCTGCCGGGAGGTGCCGGACTACCATGAGCCCGTCGAGCAGTCGTTTGCACCCGAACTTCGCCCCGGCCACTTGCTGGACGGCCGGTTCCGGCTGGTCGAACCGATCAGCCGCAGCGGCATGGCTGTCATCTACCGCGCCGAAGACGAGCGCAATCAAAACCAGCAGGTCGCGGTCAAGGTGCCCCATCTCAGACTGGAGTCCGACCCGGGCTTCTTTTCGCGCTTCCAACGCGAGGAGGAAATCGGCCGCAGATTGAATCATCCTTACATCCTGAAGTTCCTGCCGGTGGACGGCGACAAGAGCCGGCCTTACATTGTCACCGAGTATTTGCGCGGCTGCACGCTGGCACATCTCATGAATGCCATGCGGCCCTTCCCGGAAAAGGATGCGTTGAAAATCGCGAGCCTGGTCTGCGAAGCGCTCCAGCACATGCACTGGCGCGGCGTCGTCCATCGCGATCTCAAACCCTCGAACGTCATGATTTGCTGCGACCACACCATCCGGCTCATGGATTTTGGAATTGCTTCGGCGGCGGCCTCGCGCCGGATCACTCTGACCGGGTT
>JBEKFT010000392.1:0-2822 GCA_050013175.1 Verrucomicrobiota bacterium | reverse complement strand
CAACTCCTGCAAACGGCGGGCAACCTCCTCCGCGTTCGCCCTGCTGTTGAACGCGCTGACGCGGAAATAGCCTTCGCCTT
Source organism: Verrucomicrobiota bacterium (assembly GCA_050013175.1). Classification (GTDB taxonomy): domain Bacteria; phylum Verrucomicrobiota; class Verrucomicrobiia; order Limisphaerales; family BOG-1460; genus BOG-1460. The sequence goes on along the minus strand of JBEKFT010000392.1, from coordinate 2,742 downwards.
TCGAGCCGAACCCGCTGCCGGGGGTGACCACCACGCGCACCTCGTCGAGAATCGTGTCGAACGCCTGCCAACTGGTCACGCCTTTCGGCGTCCGGACCCAGAGGTAGGGCGCGTTGACGCCGCCGAAGACCTTCAAGCCGGCCTTTTTCGCCCCTTCCCGCAGCACGGCGGCGTTGCCCAGATAATGTTCGATGAGCGCGCGGACCTGCGCCTTGCCTTCCGGGGAATACAGGGCCTGCGCCCCGCGTTGCACGATATAGGAAACGCCGTTGAACTTCGTCGTCATGCGCCGCAGCCACAAGGGATGGACCGGGTGCAACTCGCCCGTCCGGGTCGCCGCGCGCAGGGATTTGGGCACGACGGTGAACGCGCAACGCACGCCCGTGAAACCGCCGTTCTTCGAGCAACTGCGGAACTCGATCGCGCACTCGCGAGCGCCCGGAATCTCGAAGATCGAGTGCGGCAGCTCCGGATCCGTAATGTAAGACTCGTACGCGGCGTCGAACAAGAGGATGGCCTTGTGTTCGAGCGCGTAGGCGACCCAGGATTCCAACTGCGCGCGCGTCGCCGCGGCGCCCGTCGGGTTGTTCGGCGAACATAAATAAACGACGTCCACGTGCCGCTTCGGCGGTTCGGGGATGAAACCATGGGCTGGGCGGCACGGAAGATAAACCAGCCTGGCATAGGCGCCCGCCTCGTTGGCCTCGCCCGTGTGACCGGCCATGACGTTCGTGTCCACATACACGGGATACACGGGATCGCTGATGGCGATCTTGTTGTTCCGGCCGAGAATATCGAGAATGTTGCCGGTGTCGCACTTCGAGCCGTCGCTGACGAAGATCTCATCGTCGGCCACGTCGCAGCCCCGGTCGCGAAAATCATTCTGGGCGATCGTCGCGCGAAGCCAATCGTAGCCCTGTTCGGGCCCGTAGCCTTTAAACGTGTCGCGTGCGCTCATCTCGTCCACAGCCCGGTGCATCGCCGTGATGACGGCGGGCGGCAACGGTTCGGTCACGTCGCCGATCCCGCAGCGGATCAGTCCCCGCGCGGCCTCCGGGTTCGCTTCGCAAAAAGCCTTCACACGGCGACCGATTTCGGGAAACAGGTAGCCCGCCTTGAGCTTCAGATAATTGTCGTTCAAATAAGCCATCGATTTCGGACCAGAATTCAGAATTCCGGCGGTGGAATAAAGCGAAAAATCTGCTTTCGCCCGCCGGCCGAATTCTGTTCATTGGCCCGACGATGAAGAAGTTTGCCACCCTCACCGTGATCGGTCGCGACAAAACGGGGGTCGTCGCGCGCGTCACGAATTTTCTTTTCGAGCAGAAAGCCAACATCGAGGCGCTCGAGGAACAGGTCACACGGGGCCAGTTCAGCATGACGCTGCAGGCTTCCTGGAAGGACCGGCAAATGGACCGGGCGGCCGTGCAGGCGGGCCTGGCCCGGCTGGCCGCGTCACTGCAGATGGAGATCAAACTCCGGCTCACGGACCCCCGGCGGCGCCAGCGCATGGCGATTCTGGTCACGCGCGAGCCGCATTGTTTCGAGGGACTGATCCGGGCCTGCCGGGCGGGAGAGATCGCGCGCGCCGAACCGGCGCTGGTGATCAGCAACCGGCGCGATCTGGAGCCAGTCGCGCGGCAGCACAAACTGCCGTTTGTGGTGGTACCGTGGAACGAGCGGGCAGGGGCCGAGGCGCGGTTGTTGGAGCTGCTCGAACGGCACGCGATTGATTTCCTGGTGCTGGCCCGTTTCATGAAAATCCTTTCGCCGAACGTTGTCTGGCGCTACAAGAACAAAATCATCAACGTTCATCCCTCGCTGCTGCCGAGTTTTCCCGGCGCGCAGGCCTACCGCCAGGCCCACGAACACGGCGTGAAAATCGCCGGTGTCACCGCCCACTTCGTCAGCATGCACCTCGACGCGGGGCCCATCATCGCCCAGGCCGGCTTCGTCATCCGCCCGAACTCGAGCCTGAAGGAGATCGTTGCCGCCGGGCAAAAGTTGGAATCCAGGGTCCTCGTGAAGGCCGTGAAACTCTACCTGGCCAAACGGCTGGATGTCCATTGGGGCGTGGTGAAGCAGGTGTGATTTTGGACCCCCCGACACGCGCCCTTCAAATGCGCCCGCGCCGGATGCCCGATTCGCCGGCGCACCCCACGGGTTTCCCCCCACTCTCAACCTTGTGGCGTCCGGGCGGCGACGGCATCGGCGCTCTTTATCAGAGCGGGCGTGCCGGGGATAAGAAGGGCTGCGACCGGGAGCTCCGAGAAATAGAACAGCGATTCGCCCGCCTGGATGAGTTCATTCGAACAAAGTTTATGGGCCGACATCCGCGCGCCGTTCACCCAGGTTCCGTTGCTGGAGTTCAGATCAATCAGGATGTAGTCGGCGCCTTCGCGGGCGATCAAAAAGTGGCTCCTCGAAAGGGCGTCGTCCTCGACGAATGCGTCGGCGCATTCACCCCGGCCAACCACGAGCGGTTTTGCGCCCGTCTCCCAATGTTGGACCTGTGCTCCATCGATCCGGATCTGGTAGAGAATGGCCATGGGTCAATGCCTTTCGTTTCTGGCGACAGTTTAGCAGAGGATGAAGGGAAAGGAAAGACTGCGTTGCGGCAATTCGTTTTTGCGGGTTGCGGCACTGTCGGAGGAACTCAAACGGAAGCCAGGGATCGGGCCGGAGTCCGGCTGGATGGGGTGCAGTGCGGGGATACCGGCCTATCGTTGCAGGAGATCGAAA
>JBEKFT010000391.1:0-2829 GCA_050013175.1 Verrucomicrobiota bacterium | reverse complement strand
CGTGGGCGTCGAGGGCCTCGACGGCTCGGGCAAGTCCACCCAGATCTATCTGCTCAAACGCTGGCTCGAGGCCGAGGGCGTCCGGGTTTATTTCAGCGAATGGAACTCGTCGGAGCTGGTCAAGTCCGCTACGAGCAAGGGCAAAAAGCGCGAGCTGCTCACCCCGAACACATTCAGCCTGATTCACGCCACCGATTTCGCCGATCGATACGAGCGGCATCTGTTGCCGCTGCTCCGCGCCGGTTATGTGGTGTTGTGCGACCGCTATATTTTCACCGCGTTCGCCCGCGACGTTGTGCGCGGCTGTCCGCCGGCGTGGGTGCGCGGCCTTTACAGCTTTGCGGCGCTGCCCGACCTGACGTTTTTTTTCAAGGCGGACCTCGAGGTGTCGCTCAACCGCATCCTGGATGGGAGGCCCAAGCTGAAGTTTTTTGAAGCGGGGATGGACTTGCGGCTTTCGAGCGATCCGTATGAAAGTTTCCGGATCTTTCAGGGCCGCATCCTGGAGCAATATCTCGCGATGAGCACGGAGTTCAACTTTGTGGTGATCGACGCGAACCAGCGGGTGGAAGCGCAGCAGGAGATCGTGCGCCAGTTGGTCAGTCGCTGCATCGATCTGGCCCGGTTCAAGCGCCGCAGCCCGTTGCCGCTGCCGCCGCCGGTGCGGCGGGCGGGCAAAGAGGTGGAGTTCGATGACGAGCCCGTGGAATGAAGGCAAAAAAGCAGAATCATATCGTGATCCCGCAGCCGGGCCGGCGGCGGTTTTACGGCCACGGCATCCCCGGCGTCCAACTCGATGACCTGGTCGGCAAACTCATCGCGGTGGAAGGCGCGGACGGCTCGGGACGCTCCACCCAGATCGCCCGGCTGGTGGAATGGCTGGAAACGACCGGACACGCCACCGTCCAGGTCGGGCTGAAGCGCTCGACGCTGGTGAGCGAGGAACTGGAGCGGGCCCAGGAAGGGAACATTCTGAGCCGCACGACGCTGAGTTTGTTTTATGCGACGGATTTTGCCGACCAGTTGGAAAACATCATCCTTCCCGCGCTCAAGGCGGGGTTCATCGTGCTGGCGGATCGCTACATTTACACGTTGATGGCCCGCGACATGGTCCGCGGAATGGATGATGTCTGGCTCAAAAACCTTTACGGGATCGCTCTCGAACCCGATGCGGTGTTCTACCTGGCGGTCGAAGCCGAGGAACTGGTCCAGCGCAATCTCTCGAAAAGCGCCACGCTGGATTACTGGGAGAGCGGCATGGACCTGGGCCTGTCCCGCGACATGTTTGACAGCTTCGTGCAATACCAGACCGCCATGCAGGCCGCCTTCCGCCGATTGCAGAAAACGTACGGGTTCACGATCGTGGACGGCAACCGCTCCGTCGATGCCGTCACGGTTGAATTGCGGAAAAAGATCGGCGCCGTGCTGACGGGGAAATAGGCCATCAGACCAGCCCCAGGTTTTTCAGGATCCGCACCGTCGAGAGGGCCTTGTTCAGGGGGTAGAAATGAATCCCCGGCGCGCCGGCGCGCAGCAAGTCCTCGCACTGTTTCGTGGCGTATTCGATGCCGAACTCGATCGCGCCCGCTTCGTCACCACCCAATTCCTCCAGCTTCGCCGCCAGGGGCGCGGGGACGCGGGCGCCGCAGAGCGCGGTGAACCGTTTGATTTGAGAGCCGCTCAAAATCGGAATGATCCCGGGCACCAGCGGCGCGTTCACGCCCAGCGCGCGCGTCAGGTGGTTCCGAAATCCATAAAAATCGGCATTGTCGAAAAAAAGCTGCGTCAATACGTAGTCCGCGCCCGCGTCGATTTTCTCCTTCAGATGCCGCCAGTCCGCGTGCTTGCCCTCCTTGCAGGCGATATGACCCTCGGGGAATCCGGCGACACCGATGCAGAAATCATCGAACTCCCGGATGAACCGGACCAACTGGCTGGAGAATTCGAATCCGCCCGGCGTCATCCGGAATTCGCCGCCGCCGGGAGGGTCGCCGCGCAGGGCCAGGACATTCCTCACTCCCAGGTCGCGGATTTGCCCGAGCAACTGGCGGATTTCTTCCTTCGTGGAACAAACGCACGTCAGGTGCGCCACGGTGGTGAGCCCGTGGCGCCTCTGAATGCAATCGACGATCTTCAGCGTCTTGTCCCTCGTGGTCCCGCCGGCCCCATAGGTCACCGAGCAGTAGGCCGGCTTCGTATCGAGCAGCGCCGGGAGGGTCGTTTCGAGAAGAATGCGATCTCCTTCGTCCGTTTTCGGCGGGAAAAATTCGAAGGAGATCACCGGCTTGCCCACGGCGCGCCCGGCGGCGTAGATGTCTCGGACCCATTGCATGAATTACCAGATGACGCCCTGGAGTGTGAAGCAATCCGGGCTTCGTGGGAAGCCCTTAAAACTCAAAACCGCGCGTTCTCCTCGACTCCTCCACCCCGGCTGACCCCAAGATGCAAGGGTGCGCACCTGCATCATTTTCAATCCGGCCGCTCGAGGGGAGAAAGCCAGGCGCCTTCGCAGGCATCTCGCCGAGATCGGGGCCAGGTGCACCCTGATGGAGACGGCGGCGGCCGAGGACGCCCGCCGGCTGGGGTCCGAAGCCGTCCGCGATGGCTTTGAAATCATCGTCGCGGCCGGCGGCGACGGGACGATCAACGAGGTGCTGAACGGGATTGCGGACGTGCCCGACGGCTTTGAACGCGCCCGGCTCGGAGTGTTGCCGCGGGGAACGGTCAATGTTTTCGCCCGTGAACTGGGAATCCCTCGCCGATTCGATCGGGCCTGGCAGACGGTTCTGGAGGCCCGGGAAACGCGCGTGGATCTGCCCGTGGTGGAGT
>JBEKFT010000390.1:0-2847 GCA_050013175.1 Verrucomicrobiota bacterium | reverse complement strand
GGCGTCTTCCCGTCCGCCCTGTATCCGCTGACAAATCTGCCCTGGGATTACTTCACTCCGGAGGGCGTGGAGTTTTACAAGCAATTCAACTGCCTCAAGGCAGGCATCGCTTACGCCGACGCCATCACAACCGTCAGCCCCCGATACGCGCGGGAAATCACAACCGAGGAATTCGGCTGCGGACTCGACGGCCTGTTGCGCAGCCGGTCGGCATCGATCACGGGAATCCTGAACGGGGTCGATTATGAAGAATGGAACACGACGCACAACCCCTACATCCGGTATCCCTACTCCAGCGAGGATTTCAGCGGCAAGACCGCCAACAAACTCGCTCTCCAGAAGGAGCTGGATCTTCCCGTGGACGCCGCCATCCCGCTCTTCGGCAGCATCAATCGACTGGTCGAGCAGAAAGGCGTGGACATTGAATTGGGCGCTCTCGAGGAGATGCTCAGCGGCAAGCTGCAATTCGTCCTGCTCGGCGCCGGCGCCACTCCGTTCGAACGCGACTGCCGGAATCTGGCCCGGCGATACCCTTCAAAAGTCGCCGTCCGCTTTGGATACGATCAGGCCCTGGCCCATCGCATCGAGGCCGCCTGTGACTTCTTCCTCATGCCATCACGCTTCGAACCCTGCGGGCTGAATCAAATGTACAGCCTGCGCTATGGGACGATCCCGATTGTGCGCGTGACGGGCGGTCTCGACGACACCGTCACCGACGTCTCGGAAGATGCAAGGACTGCGGACGGGATTAAATTCGTGGAATATTCGAGCCGCGCGCTGGCCAAAAGCATTCGCAAGGCCCTCGCGCTGTATGCCGAACCCAAAGTCCTCGAGCATTATCGCCTGAACGGCATGGCCGTGGATTTTTCATGGGACAGAACCGCGCAGGAATACACGAGGTTATATCAGCGGATACTCGACACCTGAATCCAATGCCTGCGGCAAGCGCTTCTGCCGCCGGCTCACTAATTGAATATAACATACATTGTGCGGCAATAAATAAGCCAGTTGTTTCGGCGTATCTGTCAGGCAATGAAGGAGCAATCCAATCCCGACTTCCAGTTTTACACCGTTGCAGCAGTTCGCGCCCGAATCTCTTCGGACCACCGACGGCAGTCCGGCGCTCCACAATCGCGAATTGGGACCATGAACCCTTTTGGCGAAGGAGCGGGGACGGCCATGTCCGCGGGGTCAACAGGATCGGTTCGCGCGGACAAGGCTGACCGCACCCCGGCTGAAGCTTCACGGGAAGCAAGTCCCGGGAGCCTTCCAATCCCCTGCCCTTCGCCATTCCAGCCAGCCCTGTTCCCAGCGGCCCCGCGACATCAACCAGGGTTCTCCATAGTGGGGGTCCAAGGAATTCCCCGGTCAAATTCAGTAGTAACTGGAATTGCAAGAATTGGTTGCCGCGGTGATTATAAGGCATGATTTTTCGTAGAAAAACAGCGCCTATTGTTGCAGGTCAAAATCCGGCTCGGGTGACGGCGGAGTCCGTGGCCGCCCCCGAACCGCGCGAAGCCTCCAAGACCAAGAAGATTTTGCTGGTCGATGACGACCCGGTCATCCTCGGAACTCTGTCGCTCAAACTGAAATCCAAGGGTTACCAGGTAGTCACGGCCAGCGACGGCTCCCAGGCGATCGGGGTCACGCGCAAGGAAAAGCCGGACTTGATGTTGCTGGACGTTTGTTTTCCGCCGGACGTGGCGCACGGCGGGGGCGTCCCGTGGAACGGCTTTCTCATCATGGAATGGCTCCACCGCCTTTCGGACACCAGCAGCGTTCCCGTCATTGTCATGAGCGGCGCCGATCGCGTGGAATATAAACAGCGGGCATCGGCTGCGGGCGCCGCCGCGTTTTTTCAGAAGCCGATTGACAACGACCAGCTCCTGACGGCCATCGATACCGCGTTGCTCCACAAGGGCAGTGTCGGAGCGGTGAAGCCGGCTCCCGTGGTCGAGATTTGACAACTCCGGCAGCGTCGCCGGCGAACGCTCGAGAGGTGTTGCGAAGAGTGGGAGCGGTTCGGCGGCGGGAAGATTTCAGAGGGGTAATGCGAATGAGTCTGGAGCGGCGAATCCTCCCGCCGCTCCTTTTTCTTTTCCCGGTTCCAGATCGTCAGGACGTTCTAGTGGCTGATGCAGCCCCAGCCGAAGCGGTCCGTCACCGGCCAATAGACTGAGAAGGCCCTGCCGATGACATTGGCGGCTGGAAAATCTCCCCAGGAACGGGAATCCAGGCTGTTCATCGTGTTATCGCCCATTACCAGCAGGTCGTCCGGCCTGATTTCGTATTCATTTCCGGGGCTGAACAGCCACATCAGGGCGTGGCCGAAGTAATGGTTTTCCTGGTAAGGCACGATGCCGGAAACCCCGGGTGCGCCGTAAACCGAGTAGATATTTTCAAAATGGGGTGTCGCGGCGGTCACGGGCCGGCCATCGACCACGAGGTGTCCCACCGGCAGCGTGCCAAATCCTGGAACACCGGAGACGACATAGTCCTGGCGAAGCGACAGCGTCTCGCCACCGAGTCCCACGAGTCGTTTGATGTAAAAGGTATCCTGTTGATCGGGCGGCAGGCGGTAGATTCCGTGCGTTTCGAAAACGATGATCTCGCCCCGCTTGGGCGGGCGAAAATTATACGTCAGTCGATCCACAAAGAGATGGTCGCCCGCACTGACCTTCAATTTGATGATAGCGTCGCCTTTGTGGAAAAACTGGCCCCGGTGGAGTTCTGCGCGGGCTTCCAGAGTCCCGTTGGGAGGCGCGCCGAAGTCCGGCGGAAACCAGATCGGGTAGGATTCGCCTCCGACCAGGATTGTTTGCCTGATATTGAAGATCAGGAGTCGCA
>JBEKFT010000389.1:0-2856 GCA_050013175.1 Verrucomicrobiota bacterium | reverse complement strand
GATCGTTGAGGCGAATTTGTCCCGGGGAATGCAGTGGTTCCAGGCCACCTACAGCATGGGGTTTAACCGGCGGTACGGTCGGGTGGGTCCGTTGGTCCAGGGCCGGTTCAAGGCGGTAATGGTTGATCCGGTCGGTTGGGGTTTGGAGTTGAGCCGGTATGTACATCTGAATCCGGTGCGGACGGCGCGGATGGGACTGGACAAGCCGGCGCGACAGGCGGATCGATTGGGCATTGGCGGCGAGCCAGACGCACAGCAGGTGCGAGAGCGGGTGCAGCGATTGCGCAATTATCGCTGGAGTTCGTACCGTGCGTACGTGGGATTGGAGAAGGCTCCGGAGTGGCTGACATGCGAGGCTGTGCTGGGATTGGGAGGCAGGGGCACAAAGCGCGAACGGCAACAGGCGTATGGTGAATATGTAGAGTCGGCGATCCGGGAGGGAATAAAGGAAAGCCCGTGGGAACACTTGGAAGGGCAAGTGGTTTTGGGCACCCAGAGGTTTGTGGAAGAAGTTCGGAGCCAGGTTCGAGGGAGGGTTCGGGAACTGGTCCGGGAACAGCCGCAACGCCGAGCGCTGGCTCAGCGGCCCAAGTGGGCTGAAGTGGTGAAAGTACTGGAAACAGTAAGGGCAGAGAAGTGGGCGGACTTTCGGGACCGGCATGGGGACTGGGGGCGGGAGTTGGCTCTGTATCTGGGCCGCAGAGAAGCGGCGGTGCCGTTGCGGGAACTGGGAGCGGCCGTGGGTGGGGTGGACTACGCGGCGGTGAGTGTGGCCATCAAACGATTCGAGGGGCGTCTTGCCGGAGACAAAATGCTTCGAAACGCCGTCAAGAAAGCAAAACAATTGTTGAATGTTGAGATTTGACCCCAATTCGGACCCCAATTCCCCTGTTGCTTGGGGTGAAGGAGGAGGAATTGGCGCGAGGCCCAGGACCCTGGCGCAGACCCGTTTTGGCCGCCTGCGTTGGGGGTTATCCGGCAGAAATGTGTTTCCGCTCGGCGTTGCTCGGTTCCCGGAAATCACTGAGTTTGCCCTTTTTGAAGGTGCCATCGGGGAGCTTCAACGTGATCTCCGGCGGCCACCCATCCCGGGCTTCGAGCACGCTCTCCACAACGCCCATCGCGCGCGAGATTTTGTGCACCATCGTTTCGCCGAGATACCCCGCGCCAGTCGCCGATATTTTGGATTTGCCCATCGCAACCCACACTATAGGGAATCCCGGCGCGCGTTCAATCCCCGAATCGAGGCGGCGGGTCGGAAGTCAGCAGCCCTAAACTGACAAACCGCCTGCCGATTTCCCATCACGGGTCTCGCGTATCTCTCCGATCGTCGCGGCCGTCCCGCCTGCTGTCGTCACGCTTGCGATCGTTGGATCGCGCCTCGACGTGATGGAGGGCTGTTTCCACCTCGACGCGCCAGGCGATTCTGGCGTCGTGGAAGACCGGAGCCTCGACCCTGACGTCATGATGCGTCAGCGTGGCGATGCGTTCGTGGCCCAGGCCTTCGACGATGAAATGGCCCTGGTCCATTCGGTATCCGTTCCTGACGATGCTCGATCTGAAAACCGCATCCACCCGCTCGCGCGGCAGGATAAACGCATGAACGTCGCGGTCCCAGAAATGATCGAAGGGGACGAACGTGAACGCAGACCAGCCCAGGCCGAAATCGACGTCCAGGGCCGGCTGACCTCCGAACATCAGGCCGACGCCGGCTTTGAAGACGGCGCCCGGGGGGAGCGGCGCCCATCCACAGTAATCGTCGGTGTGCCGCCAGCACACCCATGCCGGAGCCCAGTTGTAACCCGGCACCCAAACCCATCCCAAAGATCCCCGATGCCAGCGGCCGTAATGGAAGACGATGTCTCCCCACGTGTCATCCGATTGCCAGAACCAGCCTGCGTCGCTGTAGATCCAGTGACCCCGGTTGCAATAGGGGCGCCAGTCGGGATCCGCCGCGGCGGCCGGACGCCAGCACTGGCCGTACCCCTCCACTTCCACCCACGAACCATACGGCGCGAGTTGGCCGTGGAAATAATTAAAATCCACCGGCGGCGGCAGCGCTGTCTCGACGACCGGCGGCGGAGTCGCCGCGGGAGGGGTCGGGGTTGAGACGGACGGGGCATTGCCCGGAAGCAACGCCTTGATTACCGCGGCGGACACCCCTTGGTCTTTCAGGTAGATGATTTGATCGGCGTTCAACGCGTAGGAGGCGCCGGCGCTTCTCACCTGGGCCAGAATCACGTCATCGCCCATCCCCGCATGCGCCAGTTTGACGACATCCTGCACTCCGGGCGGCAGGCTGGGCTGGGCCTGGGCGCGGCAAAGACTCTCCGGGGTCCAAACAACCGATGCGAGCACCACGCAGGCTGCCGCAACGGCCGCCTTCCTCTTGAGCACCATCATTCCAATGTGTTTCATAAAATCTTTCTATTCGACGTTTCTCACGGTATCCAGAATTCAAATCCGACGCAATGCTTCTCCGGAGGCGCGCGTTGTCGGGAGGCCGGCCGCGGCAAATCACATTATTTGAATCCGGTGATTGAGCCACGAAATGAAGAGAAAACAGCCCGGCAGTTCATTGCTGCGGTTGCCTTAAATGAGTTATGTGACTGAAGAATAAAAAAACTTGATTTGATTGGAGGATCAGGCCAGTTATACGAACAGAGGCATGTCTGCGAGGCACAGGAATGAATTTCACGAGTGACCAGCGGACCCGAAGGGGGTTTTGCGTTTACGTAACAACAGCCATGGAAGGCGCCATGCCGGGGGTGCGGAACGAACGCGGTGAGCCTTTTGTGTTTGCAAGCAGGCTGGAAGCCCAGCGGGAGATCGCCGACAACATGATCCTCCGGCTCC
>JBEKFT010000388.1:0-4230 GCA_050013175.1 Verrucomicrobiota bacterium | reverse complement strand
CCCTCGCATCAGCGATTGCCATTCTTGCTGCGGGTCACAGACCCGCTCTCCAGGACGCTGGCGCCATAGATCATACGCATCGGTTGAAATCCGCCAATTCACATTGGCGGCCACAAGGTTTCACGGTCTCCATCGGATTCCTTATTTCCATCTTCCATCCTGTGTCGTGCATCCTCTATTCTGCGGGCGTGCATTTCCAGAAAATCACCATCGTGGGGGTCGGGTTGCTCGGCGGGTCTCTCGGGCTGGCGATCAAGCGACGCAAGCTGGCCAGGAATGTCACCGGCTTTGTCCGGCGCGCGGCGGCGGTGGCCGAGTGCGAAAAGGGCGGTGCGGTTGATGTGGCGACGCGCGATTTGCGGGAGGCGGTGAGCGGAGCGGAATTGATCATCCTGTGCACGCCGCTTTTGCAGATGCGGTCGCTCGTGCGGCGGATGGTTCCGATGCTGAAACCGGGCGCGATCCTCACCGACGTGGGGAGTGTCAAGGGGAGCGTCGTGCGGGAAATCGAGCCTGCGGTTCACAAAGCGGGTGCCTCTTTTGTGGGAAGCCATCCGATGGCCGGCTCGGAAAAGGCCGGCGTGTCGGCGGCCCGGGCGGATTTGTTCGTGAACGCGGTCTGCGTTGTGACACCGACGAAAAGGACGGACCCGGCGGCTCTGCGGAAAGTCGAACGATTTTGGAAGGCGGTTGGCTGCCGGTTGCTGCGGATGACACCGGGACTTCATGACACGCTGGCCGGCCGGTCGAGTCATCTGCCTCAGGTTGCCGCCGTGACATTGGCCAATTTGGTGTTGGATCCCCGGAACCCGCGGCATCAGGCGGCCCTCTGCGCCACCGGCTTCCGCGACGCCACGCGCATCGCGTCAGGGTCGCCGGAGATGTGGCGGGACATTGCGCTGGCCAACCGCCGGAATCTGGCGCAGGCACTGGGTGCATTCATCGGCGATTTGCAGAAATTCAGGCGGGCGTTGAACAAAGCCGATGCGAAGGCCATTGCAGGAATCCTGAAGCGCGCGAAGCAACGCCGCGATGCGTGGTCTGCGTGCTCCGCGTCGCGGTCGCCGGAATAGGAAGGCGAGAACCAATGTCATTGCCGGACCTGATTGAAATCGTGCCGCTCGACAAGCCGGTGCAGGCGGAGATGACCGTGCCCGGGTCGAAGAGCATTACGAACCGGGCGCTGATCCTGGCGGCGCTGGCCGAGGGTGAAGTGACTTTGGAAGGCGCGCTGTGGAGCGAGGACACGCAGATCATGGCCGATTGCCTTCAGGAGCTCGGCTTCATGGTGGACGTGAAGGCGGATCCGGATGAGGTCTGCAACCGGACGATCACTGTCTATGGCAAAGGCGGTGTGGTGCCATCCGAGCCCCTGGAATTGGCCGTCGGGAACGCGGGGACGGCGGCGCGCTTTCTGGCGGCGTTCGTATGTCTGGGCAAGGGCGTTTATCGACTGGATGGCGTGCCGCGCATGCGCGAGCGGCCGCAAGCGGGGCTGTTCAACGCATTGCGCGAGCTGGGGTACCGGGTGGATTCGCCGAACGACAAACTGCCGGCATTGATACACGGCGGGGGACCGAGGCCCGGCGCGGCGTGCCGAGTGAGCATCGGGGAAAGTTCGCAGTTTGCGTCGGCATTGATTCTGTGCGGCCAGCACAATCAGTGGACCGTCGAGGTGACAGGCGACAATGCGGAGGAATCGCCTTACGTCGCCATGACCGTCGAGATGGCCCGGTCGTTTCCACCGACCGGCATTTTTCATGTTGATCCGGATGCTTCCAGTGCAAGTTACATTTGGGGAGCGGATTGGCTGCTTTCCCGGCCGGGATCAAGCACATCAGGCTCCAGGATTGCGCCGGCTGTCGAAAAATGGTTTCACGAAGCCTGGCAAATGGACGCGCAGTTTGCGCGGTACGCAGGGGAGTTTCCCGTCCGTCTGTCCCGGGTGCGAGATTTGGGCGACAGCATTATGACCGCAATCGTCCTGGCGCCCTTTGTTTCTCACGCCGCGACATTTGAGGACTTGACCCGTCTGCGGGTCCAGGAATGCGAGCGTGTGGCGGCATTGCGGACGGAGTTGACGCGTTGCGGCGCCCGGGTGGTCGAAGAAGGCGACACGCTGACGGTGTATCCCTCGACACTTCACGGCGCGGAGGTCGAGACCTACAACGACCATCGGATGGCGATGTGTTTCGCGATTCTGGGATTGAAGGTGCCGGGGATAAGAATCAAGAATCCCGCCTGTGTGAAGAAGACGTTCCCGAATTTCTTCCAGAAACTGGCCGCGGCGCCGTCGCGGGGCCTGGGCGCGGCCATTCTGGACGCGAAAACGGGACGGAAATTGGGAGCCGATGAATTGTTTGCGGATTGAGAAGTCGTCGTGCCCGGCCGGCTCCGGCGTTCCGGGAACGGGGCCGATGCAGGCGACGGTTGCGCGGGGCTGCAAGAAAGTTGAAACGTGAGAATCGACAATTGAAATCACCAGTCGTCATCGCCATTGACGGCACGAGCGCCAGCGGCAAGAGCACCAACGCGAAGCTGGTGGCCAGGGCGCTGGGCTATGTCTATGTGGACACCGGCGCGATGTATCGCACCCTCGCATGGCATTGCCTGCGGAAGCGGGTGGATGTGCAGGACCCCAAAGCCGTCGCCGCCGCCTGCCGGAAATGGAAAACGTCGCTTCGATGCGTTGACAACCAGGTGCGGTTGCTCGCCGACGGCTGTTTTCCGGAGAAGGAAATCCGCACCGGCGAAGTCAGCGCCGCGGTGCCGCACGTTGCGGCCGTTCCGAAAGTGCGCGAGTGGATGAAGAAAACGCAGCGCGAATGCATCCGGTTCGGGAACCTCGTGATGGAGGGCCGCGACATTGGCACGAACGTGTTTCCAGAGACCGACTTCAAGTATTACCTCGATGCCCGGCTGGAGGAGCGTTCGCGTCGCCGCGCCGCCGAAGGGGTTCGGGAGAACCTGGCTGCGCGGGATCAACGTGACAGCCAACGGGCGGCGGCGCCGCTGATGATCGCGCTCGGCGCGCATGTCATCAACAATTCTGAAATGACGGCGGAGCAGACCAGCGGCGCGATCATCGCGGACATCCGGCAACGGCTGGCTGCGTCCAAGTGAGATGAACTTCGTTTATTTCCTCGGCTGGAGCTTTTTCAGGACGGTTTACAAGTTGTATTTCAGGTGGAGGGTGTTCAATGCGGAACGCGTGCCGTTGAAAGGGCCGGTGATCCTCGCCTCCAACCACGCCAGCTTTCTCGACCCTCCGCTGGTCGGCGCGGGGGTCAGGCGGGGGATCAACTACCTGGCGCGTGACACCTTGTTCCGCTTCCCGGGAGTCGGATGGTTGTTGCGCAATTGGAATTCCGTTCCGGTGGACCGGAACGGCGGCGGGGCGGCCGGACTCAGGGCAATTCTGGACCGGCTGCTGGCGGGCGGCGCGATCATTTTGTTTCCCGAGGGGACGCGGACTCGCGATGGCAACCTGCAGCCGGCGCGGTCGGGGATCGGGTTGACCGTCATCAAGTCCGGTGCCGCGGTCGTGCCGGTCCGCGTGTTTGGAACCTTCGAGGCGTATGGCCGTCACGTGAAGATTCCGAGGCCGCGGCGGATTGCCGTGAAATATGGCCGGCCGATCTCGTTTGAACGGCAGCGCGCGGAGGCGAAGGGGTGTTCGAAAGCGCGGTTGAAGGAGATTTACCAGGAGGTGGCGGACGAGATCATGGCGGCGATATCCAGGCTGGAGCCTTGCGAGGACAAGGAGACGTTTCCGTGAGGTGGACAGGAGTTGAAGAGGGAAAGAAACGGATGCGTTGCAAAACATCCAACATCCAACATCGAACAACCAACATCCAGAGGAAGGAACGCTGCGGTTCGCGCGGTTGGGTGATGCGACGGCGCTAGATTCCGAGGTTCGACAGTGTCTGGCTGAGGGTATTGACGATCTGGACGAGACGTGGGTGGGATTTCTCAAAACCACCGACGGACGAGGACAATCCTTTGAGGGAGAGGTTGAGGAGTTCCGGGTCCTGCTTGGAACGCGTGGCTTCGTGGGCGGACAATTCAGTGAAACCCGCGATGCTTTGGGCCTGTTCGCCGTGCGTCTTGGACAGGGAGCCGATCTCGGATTTCAGCGTGTGGAGGAGTTGCAGCAACTCCTGCTTCCGGTCGTCCTTGATGGCGTCGGCGCCGCGAATCCTGTCCTCAATTTTGCCGATGGTATCTTCG
>JBEKFT010000387.1:0-2865 GCA_050013175.1 Verrucomicrobiota bacterium | reverse complement strand
GGAAACCCACGCCGCTCTCGCCTCCATCGAAGGCGGGAAGGCGACCGTGTGGGCTTCGACGCAGAATCCTTTTGGCGCCCAGGGGGAGATTGCGCGTGCGATCGGGTTCGAGCCGCAGAACGTCCGCGTCATCACTCCATACGTCGGCGGAGCATTTGGCGGCAAGACGTTCAACCTGCAGGCGATCGAGGCCGCGCGCCTGGCGAAACGCGTCGGCAAACCGGTCCAGGTGATGTGGAGCCGGGAGGAGGAGTTCTTCTTCGACACCTTCCGCCCCGCGGCGATCGTCAAGATCAGCTCCGGGGTTGATGCCGCCGGGAAAATGACGTTCTGGGACTACAAGGTCTTCTTCGCGGGCGACCGGGGCGCCCCGCAGTTTTACACCGTGCCGAACCACCGCACCGTGGCTCATGGCGACGGCTGGCGGGGGCCGGAAGGATCGCATCCCTTTGGCACCGGAGCCTGGCGCGCGCCGGGCAACAATACCAACACCCACGCCCGCGAATCGCAGATCGACATGCTGGCCGCCGCCGCGGGCGTCGATCCCGTCGAATTCCGCCTGAGGAATCTGAGCGATGCCAGGATGATCCGCGTCCTTAAAGCGGCCGCGGACCGTTTCGGCTGGACTCCCGCCAAAGCGCCGTCCAAACGAGGCTACGGAGTGGCGTGCGGCATGGACGCCGGAACCTGCGTCGCCGCCATCGCCGAGGTGACCGTCACTGCCGGGGACGGAAGCGTCCAGGTCAAACGCGTGGTGTGTGCCCAGGAAATGGGGATGGTGATCAACCCGGAAGGCGCCCGGATCCAAATGGAAGGCTGCATCACGATGGGCCTCGGCTACGCGCTCACCGAGGAAGTGCATTTCAAGGGCGGAAAGGTTCTGGACACCAACTTCGATACGTACGAAATCCCGCAGTTCTCGTGGGTGCCGAAAATCGAGACGGTCATCCTCGAGGCCAACGACAATCCGCCCCAGGGCGGCGGCGAGCCCGCCATCATCCTCATGGGGGCCGTGGTGGCCAACGCGATCTACGATGCGACTGGCGCGCGCCTTTTCCAACTGCCCATGACGCCCGAGCGGGTGAAGGAAGCGCTCGGCAAGGTGTGACGGCACTAGCCTGGGTATTTCATTCTGCATCCGGCACACGAGTATTGGCACATCGTGCGAGCCGCCGCCGCCAAGCCTTTTCTCTTTGGCTCCGAGTGCCAACTCGAAAGGGTGTCGGTTTTCGACCCGTTTGCGTTCGCGTTTATGGTGAAACATCGAAACTCGGAACGGATTTTCCTTTGCAAAAGAATAGATTTATGGGAAAAATGCGCAAGGTTACAAAAATGCAATGGTGATCATTAGGAAACATGAATTTGAATGCGACGAATTCAAATCCGGTCTTTGTGGTGGGGTTTTTTCGATCCGGCACTTCGTTGTTGTATTCCTTGCTGAATCAACATCCGGGATTGGCGCTGATGTATGAGTGCAACGTGTGGGACTTTCCGGAAGGGCTTTCGGCCGCGCGTTTTCAAGGGAACTGGCTCGAGCGCCAGGAATTTTTTAACCGGGCGCTTTCGCGCCATCGTCTGGTGTTGGGAGGCAGTCAGCGCGGCCTCGACAATATCGATACACCCGAGAGCCTGTATCGCACGTTTAGCGAGTTGAAAGGAGCCGCCGTTTGGGGGGAGAAATCACCGGTTTACTGCTCCCGTTTGCGGCAGTTGGCAAAACGCCTTCCCCAAGCCCGCTTCATCCTGCTTTGGCGCGATCCGGTTGAAATTTATCGGAGCGTCCTGTATGCGGGGCGGAAGGCGCCTTTTTTCCGTCGGAAAGGCATGTTGGCCCGCCTGATTTGCCAGCAGGAACAGATGATCCGGCAAGCCGGCGATTTGAATCGCGCAGGAGCCCGGCTGCACCATGTGACCTACTCCGAGTTGGTGGATGACACGGAAGGAGTCTGCCGCGGCATTTGCCGGTTCCTCGGAGTGGAATTTGACGGCAGGATGCTGGATCTGAGCACAGCCGATTTCTCGGCCATCGACCGTGCTCCTCACCACGACCATTTGCGGCGGGGGATCATTCAACGCCGGGATTTTCCCGATGGAGTTATCGATCCGCACGTCGCGGGGAAATTGCAGCGCTTCAAGGCCCGCTGGGACCGGCTGCGAAGCGAAACTTTGAACATGACGAACGGATTGTGCGAGTCGCATCCGGAGCCCGGGTGGATCGAACGCGCCTGTTATGGAGTGGCCGGAAGATTCTTCTGGGCGGCGCACAATGTTAAACGGGCCGCGTTCGAATTCATGCCGCTGCCTTGGTTGCGCACGTATCGGCAAATCAAGAGCTGGTCGCGCGCGCACAAGCTCGATGCTCCCGCGTCCCGGCCTTCTCTGGACCAGGAGTTCCGCCTGCATTGGATAACCATTCTGGTGAGCGGCGTCCTGTTGGGGCTGGTGGCCACTCTGGATTATTACACGGGTCCGTTGACTCTCGGGCCGCTTTACCTGATCCCTTGCGCAACCCTCACGCTGGTGATCGGCCGCCGCTGGGGAACCTTCGGGGCGTTCTGTTGTGCACTGATCGTGTCTGCGCTGCGCGCTTCGGACCTCTCCAACGCGCTGGGCTTGGACCCTTATAGGGCCCTGGAGCCCGGCCTCTTTCTTTGGAACCTGGGCATGCGCTTTGTGTTTTTCGAAATATTTGTCATTCTGCTGGGCAGCATTCGCGTTGAAATCAATTCCAGCAGCACCGCCGCCTAAGTACATTAAAACATAAATACGATGACGTATTTACTTGCGGCATTTGCGTGATTTT
This sequence comes from Verrucomicrobiota bacterium, assembly GCA_050013175.1. GTDB lineage: Bacteria > Verrucomicrobiota > Verrucomicrobiia > Limisphaerales > BOG-1460 > BOG-1460. Next base: position 62 of record JBEKFT010000387.1, on the reverse strand, counting down.
GGGATGAATGCTCTTGCTCATGCGAGCGAGAGTATGTCAAGAATAAGTCCATATTCCATTCA
>JBEKFT010000386.1:0-2868 GCA_050013175.1 Verrucomicrobiota bacterium | reverse complement strand
TTTCAAGGACATACCGGCTGCAAACTAGCGGCAACGGCGCGACATTCAAGCCGTTTTCCGCACCCTTCGGTGCGCTAATTGACTCGCTACCCAGGACTGAAAACCCGAAACTCCGCGCGTGCCGCTGCTCGAAATTAGAAATCTCAAGCTCGAGTTTTTTGTCGGAGGCACGGCCCTCCGCGCAGTGGATGACGTGTCGCTGAGCATCGATCCGGGGGAGACCGTCTGCCTTGTGGGCGAGAGCGGCTGCGGCAAGAGTGTCACCGCCCTTTCCATCGCCCGTCTCGTGCCCTCGCCTCCAGCGCGCTACGTCGGCGGCGAGATCCTTCTGCAGGGGCGCGATGTCCTGAAGATGTCGAACCCGGAGTTGCGCAAACTCCGGGGTGGCGTTGTGAGCTATGTTTTCCAGGATCCGGGCGCGTCGCTCAACCCGGTTCTCCGCGCGGGCAGGCAAATCAAGGAAACGCTCCGGCTGCACCGCCCCGGCAAGGCGACCGATGAAGAAGCCATCCGCCTCTTGAAGCTGGCGGGCATTCCGGCGCCGGAATCGCGGATCCACGAGTACCCGTTCCGGATGTCGGGGGGGATGCAGCAGCGGGTCATGATCGCCATGGCGCTGGCGAGCGAGCCGAAACTGCTCGTCGCCGACGAGCCGACGACGGCGCTCGATGTGACGATTCAGGCGCAGATTCTGGAGCTGTTGCGCGATCTCAAGCAGCGCCTCGGGATGAGTGTGTTGCTGATCACACACAACCTGGGGATCGTCGGGGAGATGGCCGATCGCGTGGCGGTGATGTATGCGGGCCAGATCGTTGAATCCGCGCCCGCCCGCGAGCTGCTGCAACGGCCCCTGCATCCCTACACCCGGGCGTTGGTCGCCTCGGTGCCCCGGCTGGCCGGCAACGCCACGAGGCTGTCCGCAATTCCCGGCGCCGTGCCGCGGATCGGCGATTTTCCGCCCGGCTGCCGCTTCGTCCCCCGCTGTCCGGTTGCCAGGGTGGAGTGTTCGAAATCCGTGCCCGACTTGGTTGAGGTAGAACCGGATCGGTGGGTCCGGTGTCCATTCTGGAAAACCGAATGAACATTTTGGACGATGCAGAACAATGGGCCGTTGAATCCCGAGCTAAAACTGATCGGGAGTCGCCAGTGGCATTTCATCCCTCGCTTCATTTCAAAAAGCTGAAAGGGAACACTTGGTCCGTCCGCGTCGGCGAGCATGATCGGGCCACGGGTTACTTTCTCTCATCGGATACGTTTGTATGGCTCTGAATTGGAACGCACGAGGAATACAATAAACTTTGACACGCTTTTCCGTGCCGCTGCTCGAAGTCCAAAACCTGAAAGTCCACTTCCCCGTGCAACACGGTGTATTCGGCGGCGCGCGCGAGTTCGTGAAGGCGGTGGATGGCGTCAGTTTCGACATTGAGCGTGGCGAAACGCTGGGGCTGGTCGGCGAGAGCGGCTGCGGCAAAACCACGCTGGGCCGCGCCATCGTCCGGCTGGTGGAGCCGACTTCCGGCAGGATCCTGTTCGAAGCGGAGGATCTCGCGGCGCTGAGCGGCGCGGAATTGCGCGCCCGGCGGCGGAGGCTGCAAATCATTTTTCAGGACCCGTACGGCTCTCTCAACCCGCGCATGACCGTCGAGGAAATCATCGGCGAAGCGCTCGACATCCACAATCTTGCCGATGGCCAGTCCGCCCGGCGGAAGCGGATTTACGAATTATTGAAGGCCGTCGGGCTGGATTTCACACATGCGGAACGGTATCCACATGAATTCAGCGGCGGCCAGCGGCAGCGCATCGGCATCGCGCGCGCGCTGGCAGTGGAACCGAAACTGATCATTTGCGACGAGCCGGTCAGCGCGTTGGATGTGTCCGTGCAGGCGCAGATCATCAACCTGTTGCAGGATCTGCAGCAGGAACGCGGCATCGCCTACCTGTTCATCGCCCACGACCTGGCCGTCGTGGAACACATCAGCCGCCGTGTGATGGTGATGTATCTCGGGAAGATCGTCGAACTGGCGGATGCCAAAGCCATCGTCAATTCCACCCGGCATCCTTACACCCAGGCGCTCCTTTCGGCGGTTCCCGTGGTGGATCCTCAATCCAGGCGGCAGCGCATCCTCCTGCCGGGCGACGTGCCGTCCCCGATTCATCCGCCCCCGGGTTGCCCGTTCCATCCGCGCTGTCCCCTGGCCGAGCCGCTCTGCCAGACCGTGGTCCCGTCCCTTCATGAACCGGTGGCCGGCCACAAAGTCTCGTGTCATCTGGCGACATAGGACCTGGAGCAATATGTAATTTCGCGGCGCATTTCTGAAGTTTGAAGTGCAAGGAGGACCAAGGCCCCGGTACACACAAATCGCGCACCCATTTGGCGGGCGTGCAAAACAGTTTCGCAACTATCTCAACCCGTTGGCGTAAGCCACCGGGAAATCATCTCTGCAGCTTCCATGCAAGCCCACTGCAGACGGGCAGCAGCATCGCTGCGCTTTCGGCGTCTGGGTCCAAGCCAAACAAGGGGTTGAGGTTGGAGCGGGTGATGGGAATCGAACCCACGTGGCCAGCTTGGAAGGCTGGAACTTTACCATTAAGCTACACCCGCGCCGGAGTGGCCCGCGCCCCGGGTCGGGGACCCGTCGCGTCCGCACCCGCAAATCATAACGCCGGCGCTTGCCTTGTCAATTCGCCAGCATGTATCCTGCCTCCGCATGAACGCGCTGCTCCTGACCGGCGGCCGGGTCATTGACCCCGCGAACCGCCTGGACACCCCCGCCGATCTGCTCATTGTTGACGGAAAAATTGCCGCTGTCGGCGAAGGGGCCGCCGCCAAGGCACCCGCCGGGGCCGAGCGGATGGATGTCAAAGGGC
>JBEKFT010000385.1:0-2884 GCA_050013175.1 Verrucomicrobiota bacterium | reverse complement strand
CGGCTTGCCGGGCGGCGGACACGGGCCGCCGTAGCCGATGCGATTGTAATCGTTCACACCCTGCTTCGCACCGTTGGCCAGCTCAGGCGATTTCGGCACCCCTTCGGAAAAGCCGGCGGTGGTCGGCGGCAAGTCGTAAACCACCCAATGCACCCATACGCCCATCGGCGCGTCGGGGTCGTCGCAAATCAGCGCGAGGCTTTTCGCGGCGGGCGGCACACCCGACCATTGCAACGCGGGCGAAAGATCCTGGTCATCGAACGCGTGCCGCCGGGGAATCGGCTGGCCGGCGGCAAAGGCGGTGGTGGTGAGGCGAAGTTTCATGGCGGCTCCGTTGGTTGGGGGATTTTCCGCATTGCAGGCCGTGATGAAACCGGCCAGCAACGCCGCGGCGAAAAGCATTCTGGTTCGCACGCTCATGACAGGACTTTACCCCGGCGCATGCGGTTGCAAAGTGAAAATTTCCGCCGGAATTCATGCGGGCCGGGAGCCGGCGCCGCGGAGGATGGCGCGGAATTATGGCGATTGAACGTCCGCCTTCCTGGAAACGTCTAACCGCTGGCTGAGAGGCTCTGTATGAAGGGAAAGCGGAGCAATGCGCCTCGCGGGAATCATTCGGAGGGTTTTATGAGAATAAACGTCTCATCCAGGCCGGCCGCCGGGAAGTCAGCGGGGCCGTCGCGGGATAATCAAGCGGCAGCGGTGGTGTGCGCCGTGTTGATGCCGCACGCGCCCATCCTCGTGCCTGAAGTCGGCGGCGAAAGAGGCGGCGCAGCGCAGGCGAGTTGCCAGGCGATGCGCGAGGCGGCGGCGTGCGTGATGAGTTTTCGACCCGAGACGCTCGTGTTGATTTCGCCGCACTCGCCGCGCCAGCCACGAGCATTCGGCCTCTGGGCCGGGGAACGTCTCCAGGGCTCGTTTGCCCAGTTCAACGCTCCCCGCGCGCAGGTGAGCCTTCCCAACGACACGCAGTTGGCCCACGCCATCGCCACCGAGGCCAAGATCCGCGATCTGGCAACCTGGATGATTCACGACCGAACTCTCGATCACGGTGCGCTGGTGCCGCTTTGGTTTCTTGCCGAGGCCGGCTGGGCTGGACCCACTGTCGTTCTCAGTCTCAATTATCCGCAGGACGGCGGGTTGAGCGAATTGGGGGAAGCCATCGCTGCCGCCGCCCACGCCTCCCATCGCCGCATCGCCATCGTCGCGAGTGGTGACATGAGCCATCGTCTGACGCCGAACGCTCCGGGTGGTTTTCATCATCAGGCTCATCAATTCGACGAAGCTTTCATTCATCTCGTCCGCGAGGGCGATTACCCTGAGATTCGGAACATCGATCCAGAACTGCGGGAACTGGCGGCGGAAGATGCGGTGGACTCCACTTTGGTCGCGGCGGCGGCCGTGGATTGGAGGACCACTGGCCACAAGGTTCTCAACTACGAAGGACCGTTCGGCGTTGGCTACGGCGTGGCGATCCTGTTCGCGGAAGAATCAAATCCGGCCGATATGCGGCCGGCTCCGGCTCGCATCATCCACCTCGAGGGCATTATCCTGCCCGGTCTGGCTCGCCAATCCGTAACGGCGGCGCTGCGCGGCAGTTCCGAGCTTCCGCCAGCGGCCACCGGTCAGTACCTCGGCGCGCAACGCGGGGTTTTTGTGACCGTGCACGAGCGGGACGGAATGTTGCGCGGTTGCGCCGGGACGATCCTTCCTGTCTGCGCCAACCTCGTTGCTGAAACCTGGCGTGGCGCGCGCCTGGCTGCGTTTCAGGACTCGCGCTTTCCACCGGTGGAAGCCGATGAACTTCCCAGCCTGCGTTTTGACGTGAGCGTGCTCCACTCGATGGAAAAAGTTTCTTCGGCCGACGAATTGGATCCCGCGCACTACGGCGTGGTGGTTTCCACTGAGGACGGCCGCCGCGGCCTGCTGCTGCCGGGCATCGCGGAAATCAAGACCCGCGAGCAGCAGTTGGGTCTCGCCCGGAAGAAGGGACGGATCGGGCCGGACGAACCCGCGACGTTGCAGCGCTTTCAAGTGGATTGCTTTGAAGAGCAGGTTGGATAGGGAATATGGTCGCCGCGGTCGCTCAATCCAATTATCCGGCCCGATGGTGGAAACCGTTGCCCGACGGGCGAATCGTATGCCACGCCTGTCCGCGGCTGTGCAAACTTCAAGCCGGCCAGCGGGGGTTCTGCTTTGTGCGCCAAAACGTCGAAGGCCGGATGGTGCTCACCACCTACGGCCGCAGCAGCGGTTTCTGCATCGATCCCATCGAGAAGAAACCGTTGAACCATTTTCATCCGGGCACCAGCGTGCTTTCGTTCGGCACGGCGGGCTGCAATCTGGGCTGCCGCTTCTGTCAAAACTGGGACATCAGCCAGGCGCGCGAGTTTGACCGGCTGGCCGATGAGGCGTCGCCTGAAACCATTGCCGCCGCCGCGCGCCGTTTGGGCTGCCGGTCCGTCGCGTTCACCTACAATGATCCGGTGATCTTTGCCGAATACGCCATGGACGTGGCCGACGCCTGTCACGATGCCGGTTTGGCGGCGGTGGCGGTCACTGCGGGTTACATGACGGAGGATTCGCGCCCTGAATTCTACCGGCACATGGACGCGGCGAATGTGGATTTGAAAGGATTCACTGAGGAGTTTTATCATCGCCGATGCTACGGGCAACTCGCCCCCGTGCTGGACACTTTAAAGTATTTGCGGCACGAGACCCGTGTCTGGTTCGAGGTGACCACGTTGCTGATTCCCGGCGAAAACGACAGCGAGGGGGAAATTGAAAAGGCCTCCGCCTGGCTTGCCGCCAACCTGGGGCCTGACGTGCCCTGGCATTTCAGCGCTTTTCATCCCGACTACAAGATGCTGGATAAACCGCACAC
>JBEKFT010000384.1:0-2886 GCA_050013175.1 Verrucomicrobiota bacterium | reverse complement strand
CACGCGCCGGGCTCCCCACTGCGCAAGCGCCGCTGGTTTGTCACCCAATCGTAACATCGTTGTCCTGGGACCGTAACCGTTGGCTTCTAGGGTCCCGCCGGAATGCGGAACGAAACGACTCAATACAACGCAAACAACTCGACGGAACTCATGACAAAAAAACCAAATCGACTGAACAAGTGGATCATCGGTGGTGCGGGAGCAGTGGCGGCGATGGCGGCAGTGACCAGCGGCCTGTGCGCGGATGCGTCCGACCCGCTCTTGGACATGCTGATCAAGAAGGGCATCCTGACCGAGCAGGAAGCCACAGCGATCAAAACAGAGGCGGAAACCAACACGGTGCCGATTTCGGCCTCGAAATGGAAACTGAGTGATTCCATCAAGAACATCGGCCTGTTCGGAGATGTGCGGTTCCGTTACGAGTATCGCGGCGCCGACAATCCAACCGCCTACGCGCAGTCCTCGAGCGACACTTACCGGCGCGAGCGATGGCGATACGCGTTTCGGGCCGGTATCCGCGGCGACCTGTTCGATGATTTCAATTACGGCGTCCGGATCGAGACTTCCAGCAATCCGCGATCGCCCTGGGTCACCCTCGGCGACGACACGAGCCCCACGCCGACCTCCAAGACCAGCGACACCCTGTATATCGGCCAGATCTATCTCGGGTGGCATCCGGAGGACTGGTACGAGATGACGGTTGGCAGAATGCCGATGCCGTTATACACGACTCCGATGGTATGGGATTCGGACATCAACCCCGAGGGCGCCTTTGAGAAATTCAAGCTCTCCGTCGGTGACGCGGACCTCTTCGCCGACTTCGGCCAGTTCGTTTATCAGGACACCAACCCCGACACGGCGATCCCGTCGAGCGACACTTGGCTGCTGACGTTTCAGGTGGGCACGACCGTCAAGCTGGACAAGTATTCCTCGTTCAAAATTGCCCCGATGGTCTATGTCTATTCGGGCCGGGGCAGCACGAACCTTGCGAACGGGGTCAACGAGCCATTCGTTGGGCAGGGCGTGCCGAACGGCCTGCTGAATGCCGGCTCGAACCCGAACGACGCCGCGCACAATGAGAACGGCATCAATGATCTGCTCATCGTGGAAGTGCCTGCCGAATACAACCTGAAGCTTGGGGATTATCATGCGCGTCTCTTTGGAGACTTTGCCTACAACGTCAACGGCGACACCCGGTCTCGCACGGCTTATACCGTCGGCAGTGCTCAGGGTTTATTCCCCGGGGTGGCCGGCGCCGTGACCGGCCAGAATACAGCCTACCAGGTCGGCATTGGATTCGGCAGCGAAGGCCCGGTCTATGGCCCGACCCAGGGCCTGGTTTACGGGACGACTTCAAAGAAGCACACGTGGGAGGGCCGGTTTTACTGGCAGCACGTCGAGCAATACGCACTGGACGTGAATCTCATGGACTCGGACTTTTTTGAAGGCCGCGCCAATCTCGAAGGCTTTTACTCCGCCATCGCTTACAGCTTCACCGATGCCGTCATCGGCACCGTCCGCTACGGACATGCCAATGTCATCAACAACAGGCTGGGCACGGGCGGCAACAACCTCGACCTGCCGTTGCTGAACCCGATCAGAAACTACAACGTTGTGCAACTGGACCTGACGTGGAGATTCTAAAGAGTCTAAAAGAAACACCATGAACATAAAATCATTGTTGATTTCCCTCGTCGTATTGTCGGCCTTTTCCAATGCGCTGGGTCTGGCGGACCACGCGTCGGCCCAGATGCTCATCAACGGCGCGGGCGCGACGTTTCCGTACCCGATCTATTCAAAGTGGTTCGATGAGTACGTGAAGGTGGATTCCTCCGTCCGGTTCAATTATCAATCCATCGGGTCGGGCGGGGGCCAGAAGCAAATCATGGCCGAGACGGTGGATTTCGGGGCCTCCGACGGTCCGATGAGCGACGCCAATCTGGCGAAGGCGCCGCGCAAGCTGCTCCATATTCCGACGGTGGCCGGGGCGGATGTTCTCACGTATAACCTTCCGGGCAACCCGCAGTTGAAAGTGGACGGTCCAGCCATTGTGGACATCTTCATGGGCAAGATCACCAAGTGGAACGACCCGCGATTGGCGCAGCAGAATCCGGGCGTCAAGCTGCCCGATGACGACATCGTCGTCGTCCATCGCTCTGACGGCAGCGGCACCACGTTCATCTGGGTGGACTATCTGAGCAGCGTCAGCAAGGAGTGGGAGAGCAAGGTTGGCCGGGGCACCTCGGTCGATTGGCCCGCCGGGCTGGGTGGCAAAGGCAATGAAGGCGTGGCGGGCCAGGTCAAACAGTTGCCGGGCGCGGTGGGGTATGTGGAACTGGCTTACGCCGTGCAAAACAAGCTGCCTTACGCCAGCGTGAAAAACAGCTCCGGCAATTACATCGCGCCAACCCTGGACTCGATCACGGAAGCGCTGGCAACGGCGAAGATCCCGGAGGACTTCCGCTTTTCCATGGTCAATCCGCCGGGGGACAAGGCGTACCCGATCGCCGGCTGCACGTGGCTGCTCGTTTACCAGGAGCAGAAGGACCCCGCCAAGGGCAGGAAGCTGGTGGAATTCCTGAATTGGGCGATCGACAAGGGTGAAACGATGGCCGAGTCATTGAATTACGCGCCGCTGCCGGCAAGCGTGCGGCAGCGGGTTCTCGACCGGATCAAGACAATTAAGTACTGACTTGCGCGGAACAGCCGTTAAATTCTGGGCCCTGGCAGGACGAAGAGCGCCGTTTCTCCCGCTCTTCGTTCTCCTGGTTATAAAGGGCGGGGAGGTTGCGCGGTCCCGACGGATCGGGAATCGGCCTGACTCGGCCTGACTCGGATAAAGACAGGAAAATGGCAAAAGCTGCCGCCAAAACTGAACTGCAGGCG
>JBEKFT010000383.1:0-2890 GCA_050013175.1 Verrucomicrobiota bacterium | reverse complement strand
TGGGCGTGCCGCAGGAATATGGACAGGCGGCCAAATGGTTCCGGGAGGCGGCCGAGCAGAACGATCCGGCGGCACAGTTCAACCTGGGTGTCCTTTACGAAACAGGCCAGGGTGTCCCGCAGAACTATGCCGAAGCCGTCAAATGGTATCACGCCGCGGCCGAGCAGGGCGAACCCCAGGCACAATTCAACCTGGGTGTGTTCTACGAACAAGGCCACGTCGTGCCGCAGAATTTCGAGGAGGCGGTGAAATGGTACCGTCTCGCGGCGGAACAGGAAGTCGCGCCCGCCCAATGCAATCTTGGGCTCTGCTACCAAACCGGTCGCGGAGTGGAACAGAATACGCAGGAGGCGGTCAAATGGTTTATCCGCGCCGCCCGCCAGGGCGACAAAACCGCCCAGCACAATCTCGGCGTCCACTACGCAACGTCCGAAGATGCCGATGCGTCGGCGACCCAGGAGGCGCCGGAGGCGGCTCCCACAGAAGCGTCCGAGGAAGTGGATTGATGCCGGCCGTTTTCAGGCGCAGCGCGCGCCACCACGGACCATGCCTGATGGTGAGAGGGCCGAACCCAGCCATCAGTCCCTCTTCCGCCGTTCTGGAATCGCCTCCAGTTCATCCCGCAGCATTCGGATTAAACGTTTGTCACGATGTTTGAACTGTTGAAAACGGACGCGCACAGCAAAGCGCGTTTGGGCCGGCTGACCACCCCGCACGGTGTCATCGAGACACCCGTGTTTATGCCGGTCGGCACCCAGGCCAGTGTCAAGGCGCTGGACCCGCGCGAACTGCGTGAGATGGGCGCGAAGATCATCCTCGGAAACGCCTACCATTTGAGTATCCGGCCCGGCGTCGACATCCTCCGCGCCGCCGGCGGTTTGCGTCGTTTTATGAGTTGGGACGGGCCGATCCTGACCGACAGCGGCGGGTTCCAGGTCTTCAGCCTTTCCCGGATTCGCAAAATCAAGCCGCATGGCGTCGAGTTCCGGTCGCACCTCGATGGCACCCTCCTGTTTCTCGGACCCAAGGAAGCGATGGAGATCCAACGTGTCCTGGCGTCGGACATCGCCATGGTGTTCGACGACTGTCCGCCGCACACGAGCACATCGCGAGAACTGCACGCCGCCGTCGAGCGGACGATTCGCTGGGCGCGCGAATGCCGCGAGCAACCGCGCTCCGCGGGACAGCTTGTTTTTGGCATCGTCCAGGGCGGGGCAGCCCCTGCCCTGCGGGAAGAATGCGCCCGGGCGCTCGTGGGAATGGAGTTTGACGGTTACGCAATCGGCGGCGTGAGCGTGGGCGAACCGGAGCCGGAGATGATGAAGGCCATCGAAGCCACCGAGCCTTTTCTCCCAGCCCATCTGCCGCGCTATGCGATGGGGTTGGGAACGCCGGCGCAATTGCTGGAATTGATCGCCCGGGGGGTGGACATGTTTGACTGCGTCCTGCCTACGCGGGTGGCGCGAAACGGGACCGCCTTCACGCGCCGAGGTGCCATCAACATCAAAGCCGCGCCAAACAAGGCTGATTTCCGGCCAGTCGAGGAAGGCTGCGACTGCTTTGCCTGCCGCCATTTCACCCGCGCGTATTTGCGTCACTTGTTGAACGTGGAGGAAATCCTCGGACTACGAATGTTGAGCGTGCACAACACGCACGTGTTCATCAAAGTGATGGCCGACGCGCGTAACGCCATTGCGGCTGGAACCTTCGGGGAATACCGTCGCGAGTTCGCGGCGAACTACCGACCGACGCAGAGAGTTCTCCTGGCACGGGAGGCGGCGGCCGGCCGATGAGCGGGTCCCCAACGGCTCGGGACAATGGTTTCGAGGCGCTGTCGATCGGAGCCGTGGCTTCCACTCCGGCCAGATGATTGCAAGCGTCCGGCGGGGTGCATGGACTGAATGGCACGGCGGGGGCCGGGGTCGGTTCAATGCGCGGCTTGTTCGATCGGTTTCCAGCAGCGCGGCAACAACGCCGGCACTTCGGATTGTGTCATTGCCGGCAAACGTTTGAGCACATCGCGCACATTTTCCCACGGGTTAATCCCCCGCCGCCGGCAGCTCACGATCACCGAGTAAATCACCGCGCTGCGCCAACCCGCCTCCGGGTATCCGACGAATAACCAATTCTTTTTTCATCCCCCCACTTTACACAGCCCATCCATCACTCACCTACATGCACCCTGCCGGATGCTTACAAAGAGACAGCTAGTCGGTTTTCGGATGGCATTGCGCCCACGTATTATGTTACCGGCAGGGGAGTTTTCTTTTTCTGCGGCCACAGAAAGTAGTAGGCGGCGGTACCAAACAGAATGAACGGGAATGTGAAAATCCAACCTTTATGGACCCTAAAGAGGCACACGCCTGCGAAAAATAAAAGAGTGAGTTCTGCGATAACCAGAATTGAGCGTGCCAGCCATACAGGGATGAATCTCAGTGATGCTGCGATAAAGAAGAGCAACGCAATGGAGGGTGAGTAAAAGAAGAGACGATCCTTAAAGTGGACTACACCGCTCGACGAACCGTCACCCAAGCCTGAAAGAGCGAGAATATAGGCCATCCAAACAGTCCAAGCCAGAGCAGCAAAGAAGCAAAGGACAGAAAAAAGTGGCGCTCTCACGATTTTCTATGGTTGCCTGTTTTGACTTCCATTTGGTTCAGAACGAATCATTGGGACCCTCTTGCCGAGTCATATTCTAGATTCTGCGAGCCAGACGGGTTAATCCACGCCTCAACTGTAACGCCAGTATCCGGACGCTTTGAATTGGTTGAAAGGTCTATGAATAGTCGGCCATAACGCCCTTGTGGGTCTTTGATATAAAAGGTTTGAGCCAATGTCGATTGCCATGGAACTGCGTTGGAACTCATGCTTGCTTCAAAATACGGTTGGT
>JBEKFT010000382.1:0-2891 GCA_050013175.1 Verrucomicrobiota bacterium | reverse complement strand
ACCCACACACAGAACCGGCCAAGAGAACGTTCTTCATGGGGAGGACATTAGCCGCCTTCCTCGCGCCGCGCTGTCGCTCACTTGCGTTTCTTTAACGGTGGCTTGCAACGCTCAGTGCGGTGCCGGTCCCTGTGTCACCTGCGCCAGGTCGTCCACGCGCAGCCATTTGGCGAATGCGGCGCGAACCTGCGGCGCGGTCAGCCGGACATAACGCTGCGCGGCTCGAGTGGGCTCGTCCAGCGGCAGGTCGTGGATCGACCGGGAAATCCATCCTCTGGCAACGCTCTCGATGCTCGATTCCGCCAGCGGGATTTCGCGGAGCAACAGCGCACGGGCCTGCAGCAGTTCGCGGGGCGTCACATCGGCCGTCTGCATCGCCTTGAGGTTGCTGACCACGATGGCGCGCGCCTTGGATACGTTCGGGGGATCGCAGGCGTAATTCACGCGGTAAACGCCCCGGGTTTGCCCGACCTCGAATGACGACGAGACATAATAGGTGAGCCCGCTCTTTTCCCGGAGATCGCGGTAAAGGCGAGTGGCATAGAAGGCGCCGCCGAGCACGTGGTTTCCCAGTTGGAGCGCGTAATAATCCTCGTTCGTCCGTGTGAGGCCCAGTGTTTGGGCGAGGGTGACCTCGTCCTGCACGCGGCTCGAATCGGGCACCTGGGTTGTGGACGCGCCATTGGCCGGCGCGGGCGGCAGCAGCGTTTCCGGTTTCGGCCCGGCCGCCTTCCACCCGGTGAAATATTTTTCGACCACCGCCCGGGCGTGCTCGGGTGTCACGTTGCCGATGACGACAAGCGTGGTGAGGTCGGGACGGAAAACGTGCTCGTAGTAATCCCGCACGTCCCGGATGGAGAGCGACTGGATGGTTTGCGGCGTCGCCTCGCGCTGGACGGGATCCTGTGGCGGGAACAGCGCTTTCTTCAGGGCCCGGTCCGCGAGGTAATTGGGGCTTTGAAGTTTGCCGGCGACGGATGCGGCCAATTGCGGCTGGAGGATGGTGAACGCCTTCTCGGGCAGGGCGGGGGAGATCTCGTTTTCCGCCAGCAGTTCCACGCCGCGTTCGAAATCGTTGGTCAACACCTGAAGCGAAAACTCGTCCCCCGCGGATTCATTGGCGCCGATGTCGTCCAGCGCCTTCTGGAACGCCACGCGATCCAGGGATTTCGTCCCGTAAGAAAACAGTTCGTCGAGCGCCTCGTCCGTTCCTTCCCTGCCTTTTGCGGTTTCCACGTCGGCGATGCTTTTGACGCGTCCAAAGACGCTGACGGTGTCGCTGATGGATTCGGGCTGCACGACGAGCTTCAGGCCGTTGGGAAGCACGGTCACCACCGGATCCAGCGTCGAGGCGGGGATTTCAGCCCGGCTGACGGCCCTGGCGGCCCAGTGCGGCAGCCGGACTCCCTTGGTCCGGGCGGGCGCGAAGGATTCATGGCCGCCGAAACTTTTGGATGAAATGGGCTTGCCGGATGGCTGCGGTTTCAAAATGGCCGAAATCGCGTGATCGAGATCCAGGCATGTCCGCGCCACACGGTTGACGTCTTCCACCGTCACGCGCCGGATGGCCTCCACGTCGTCTTCCGGCGACTGCCGGTCTTCCACCGCCACAGCCTGGGACCACGCCATCGCCAGCCCGGAAACGGAGTTTTTCGCGAACTCGGCGCCGGCCACCTCGCGTCGCTTGGCGGCTTCGACCAGGTCGGCCAGCGCGCCGTTGGTGGTCTCGGTGGCCAGGATTTGTTTCACCTGGTCCAGCAACGCCGGAGCGTCCGCTCCCGCGGGGAAGCCGGCCACGGCGTACCCCATCCCCGCCTTGGGCAGACTGTCATACGCAAACTGCGCGAACAGCGCCTTGCCGTCGGGAACCAGTTCATAAAGCTTGCCGCGCTGGCTGCTCAGCACGTCCGACAGGATTTGCGACGCGGCGTAATCCGGACTGTCCGATCCCGGCATGCGGAAGGTGACGACGGCCATGCCATAGGGAAGATCGGTGTCCAGCTTCAGCGTCTGGGCCTTCACGGGCTGAAAATCATACGACGGTCGCGCGGGCAGCTCGCGTCGCCGGATGCCGCCAAACGAGTCCTGGACCCGCTTGAGCGCGGCGGCCGGCTGGACGTTGCCCACGATGACGAGGATGGCGTTGTTCGGCACATACCACGTGTTGTGAAACTGTTTGAGCACGGCCCCCGTGGTCTTGTCGAACGACGGCCGCGTGCCCAGCGCGTCGTGGGCGTAGGGCGTGCCGCGGAACATGGCTTCCAGCAGTTGGGTGTAGAAGACGTATTCCGGATTGGACAAGTCCTGGGCGACCTCCTGCTCGATGGCGCCGCGCTCCTTGCTCCACAGTTCTTCGGTGGATGAAATGCCTTTCATGCGGATCGCCTCGATGTGCAGCGCCACGTCCAGGTCCTCCGCCGGTACGGTAAAGAAATATTGCGTCACCGCCTGCTGTGTGTCGGCGTCGAAATCACCGCCCATCGCCGCCGAGATGTCCGCCAGTTGATCGGCCGACAGCCCCGGGCTGCCGCGGAACATCATGTGTTCCTGGGCGTGGGCGGTGCCGGGGAACGCCTCGGTCGTCTCGTCGGAACCCACGCGGTAGTTGATGACGGTGGTCGCGACGGGCGCGAGAGCGTTGCGCACGATGATGACTTGAAGTCCGTTCGCCAGCGTGGCGCGCAGGATGTTTTCGTTTGTGGCCGTCGCCGCGGAAGCCGCGTGGAGGCTCAACGCACAGCCCAGTGCCAGAACGAAGAGGTCGAGACCGCGGAGCGGGGCCGGCACCCTCACGGGAACGCCGGATTCATCCGGCAGCCGCACCGGCGGCTTGGCCGGCTGCCGGATGAATCCGGCGTTCCATCCATGAGCCGGTTGCGGCTGCGAATTGG
>JBEKFT010000381.1:0-2891 GCA_050013175.1 Verrucomicrobiota bacterium | reverse complement strand
AACCTAGTGTTCCTCGGGAGCTCCAATCCGTCAGTGCTGGAATTTCAGTTTTCGGGAGAAGATGCCGTTACTCTTGCTGCCGGACATCGATACGTATTCGAGATTGACCCGAGGGTCGGTCAGAACATAGGACAAATGACGTGGTATCGATCTTCCAGTGATGTGTATGCGGATGGCGCCGCCTACAGCCAGTGGAACATCCTCGGTGGAACCCCGGGCTTCGACATGTCGCTCGCGGTCACCCTAACTCCTGTGCCCGAGCCCTCTCCATTCACTTTGATGGCACTCGGCGTTGTGATTACCGGGAGTGCCTTTCGTCGTAAATATCGTTGCTGTCACTAGAAACCACTGGAAGCAGAACGCCGGACGGACGCATCCGACGCTGGAGGTGCTCGTGAACAACTTTGGCGTGGCAGACCGTATCGCCGATTACCAACGCCGCCCGCACGACGCGCTCAGCCAGGTCCCGGGCAATGTTTGGAGTGATCTTCCCGGAGCGTCCAACACCGCCGACCTACCGCCGAGGCTGTCCACGTCCCTTTCTGCCTCGCAGTTCAGGGTCCCTATGCGCTCCCGATGTTTTGGGCTCAATGGGCCGGCGGGGGTCCGAACGTGACCTGGATTTCTCTTTCCACGCTCACGGCCGCCGCGGGCAGTTTCAACTCGAACACGTCTCCGTCAGGCGCTCCGGCCTGGTCTCCAAACGGCATCGCCGATTGATCCCGCGCAAGCCAGCGCACGGGGGCGTGGATCTTCTTGCCGTCGGCCTCGGCGCCGGCCGGAACAAGATCTTTCGGCCAATCGACGGGCGGATGGATTCGCACCACCCATGCCCTTCGTTTCAGAGCGCCGTCAAAGGCGCCCTTGGCCGCGTCGATCGCCACCCTCACCTCATGCCGGGTGCCATCCGCCGACACCTTTGCGGTCGTCGTTCGGAACTGCCCCGACCGGTAAGCCGTGGTCAGCGTGTCGTCCTCGTACAAAGTCGCCGCATTGGTTTCTCCCGCGTGCGGATACACGTCCAGCGTGATCGGGTCCCACGGCAACTGGCCCGTGTATTCCATCTCCGGGGCCAATGGCAAAATGGTTCCCGACCGGACAAAGATCGGCGTCTGGTCCAGCGGAATTCTGTTCGTCAGGGTCGCCGGACCGGTCACCGCCTGGCCGGTCCAGGCGTTGATCCAGGTGCCGGGCGGAATCCACACCACACGAACCGCGGAGGCGTCATCCGTCGCCTTGCGCGAGCGCAGGTGAATGAGCGTGTTGCTGATTATTTCATCGGCCGTGCTCAGCCCGCCGCCGGAAATCACGGCCCGCGAGCCTTCCAGCACCGGGGCCGCCAGAATGCTTTTGCCCACCAGATATTCATCATTGCGGCCCGCCTCGGCGTATTCGGGAAAATCCAGGTCCAACCGCCGCAACAGCGGTTCGCCCGTCTCGTAATTCTCGTGCGCCGCCGCGTAGAACACCGGCAGCAGCCGGTAGCGCAGATTCACGAGCCGGCGCGCAATCCGCTCCGCATCCGCCCCAAACATCCACGGCATCCGCATCAGATTGTGAGTGCAGTGCGGACGGTAAATTGGCGACAGCGCGCCGTACTCGATCCAGCGGATGTATTGTTCCGGGGTGGGATTCGAGGTGTGCCCTCCCAGGTCCTCGCTCATGTAAGGAAAAAGCGCCTGCACTCCCGAATAAACAGCGTTCTCCACTCCGCGCCTCAGAAATTCGTAGCCGGGACCAATGTCCCCGGTCCACTGGATCGGAAACCGGTGGGACGCAACATCCGGAGGACGGTTGCGCATGCCGTTGTCGATGCCGTCCACGTTGGCCATGATCAGGGGCCGCGAATTCGGCCTCGCCTTCTGGGTGATGTCGTGGTAGAGCCGCATGCCCCAGACCTCTTTTTTCAGTTTCGGCGACGGCGGGGTCAGGGCGACCATCCAGTTCCGGTCATACCACCAGAAATCCAATCCCTGGTTCAACAGCCCCGACAGCCCGGCGCAACGATAGTCCATTTCGACAGGATCGAGGCCGTTGGCGCCTTTCGGCTGCGGATGATCGTTGAACAGGATGCGCACGTGGCGGTCATGGGCCTCCTGAAAAAGACGCTTCATGTCCGGAAACAACTTCGCGTTCGGCCGATAACCGGTCGAGGCGTTCTCCCGCCAGCCGGTGTCGATGACCAGCACATCGAGCGGAATCCGGTGCGCGCGGTAGTCGGCAATCTGCTGCAACGCCGTGGCCTCGCTGTAGTCGTACCACCGGCTGTCGAAGGACCCCAGCGCGAACAGCGGCACCATCTCGGTCGGCCCGGTCAGCTTGAGGAAATCGCGCCGCAGTTGCCGATAATCTCCACCGGGAACAAACACATACACGTCGGGCGCGTCGTTGTCCAAATCCCACCCCTCGGTTTGCGGCCGGTCAGACCCCGCCGGAGCCGGCGTCAACCCCCACGGCGGAGGGACCAGCCGCGGCGAATCGGCAAAGGACCACACCGCGGGCTTGTCCGACGGGCCGGGCAGCCATTGGCTGTTTGTCAACGCCTCGGTACAGTTGAAAAGTTCACCGCCATCCGTGGATTCGACCCGGATGCCCTTCAAGGAATTGGCATTCTCTGGAACGCGAACGGCGTACCTGGCTGCGCGAATCACCACCTCGCCGCCCGTCGCGTTGGTCGTGAATGGAGTCCCCGGCCAGTTCCTGTCGAGGATGTGAAACGTGGTCCGATCCTCGAATCCTTCGCGTCCCTTGAGCTCGATCCGTACGAGGGATTCCGACAACAACTGCACTCGAACCTGTCCCACCACCACGTTCGCAGGAGCGGCGCCGGCGTTCGCGGCGGGCAGGCCGGTGGCAATCATCATCATCAGTCCGGCCGCAACGATCATCCC
>JBEKFT010000380.1:0-2893 GCA_050013175.1 Verrucomicrobiota bacterium | reverse complement strand
CAGAAACTCAAAGGATCCTGGCGACGAGCCGTCGCCACCCCAGCCATTGGGATGCGCCGGAGTTGCACTTGGATTGCGCCTCACGCCGGCCTACAGTGGTTCCGTGTCAGCCGACGTCCGATCGTTCACGCTGGAAGAATTGCAGGCCCGGTTCGAAGCCTGGGGCGAGCCGGTTTATCGCGTCCCGCAACTGCTCGACTGGCTTTACGTCCGCCGCGCAACGGACTGGGACGCGATGACGAACCTGCCCGGGGCGCTGCGCGCAAGGCTCCGCGACGAATTCTCGCTGCGCCCGTTCGATCTGGTCCGCCGGCAAGGATCGCGCGATACGACCCAGAAGTTTCTCTGGCGTTTGCAGGACCATTCACTCGTCGAAACCGTCCTGATCCCGGCCAACCCCGCGCTGTGCGGCGACGACAGCGATCGCCACACCCTCTGTGTTTCGACGCAAGTGGGATGCGCTTACGGCTGCAAATTCTGCGCGAGCGGGCTGGACGGATGGAAGCGGAATTTGAGCCCCGATGAAATCGTGGAGCAGGTGCTGGCCGTGGAGCGATGGAGTCGTTCCGAACGTTCGGCGTCGCGGGTTGACGAGGGCACGTCAGACGACACCGGACTTGCAACCCGCCGCCTGCCGCCGGCGCCTCCCCAACGCCTGGTGGACAATCTGGTCGTCATGGGCATGGGCGAACCCCTGGCGAATTACGATCATGTGCTCAAGGCGCTGAAGATCCTGAACGCGCCGTGGGGCGGGGGAATCGGCGCGCGAAAGATCACCCTGTCCACCAGCGGCCTCGCGCCGCAAATCCGCCGTCTGGCCGATGAACCGCTGCAATTCCGACTGGCAATTTCGCTGCACGGCGCGACGGACGAGACGCGCGGCAGAATCATGCCGGTCAATCGCAAATATCCGCTCGCCGAATTGTCCGCCGCGTGCGGGTATTACCAGGCAAAGAAGGGGCGGATGATCACGCTGGAATACATCCTGATCGCGGGGGTGAACGACGGGCTGGACCAGATCAAACCACTGGCGGCGCTCGCGCGCAGGCTTCACGCCAAGGTCAACCTGATTCCCTACAACCCGGTGGAAGGGTTGCCGTGGAAACGGCCGGAGGAGAAAGCGCAGGAAAACTTTCTGGCCGCGCTGGAGAAGCAAAGGGTCACCGCGACGCTGCGCCATGAGAAGGGCGGCGACATCGACGCCGCCTGCGGGCAGTTGCGGCTGAAAACAGAGCGTGAATTGGGAGGCGCAGCAAGGCATGGGTAGCAACAAGCTGCCAGCCTGTGCCGGCGGGCGACTGGGCCGCCGGAACGGAGAACCCGCATTGGCGAATCAGGGCGGGATGATGGATGGACGGCCTTCGGTCTTCCGCCCGGCCAGTGGCCGGATGCCACGGGCGAGCCGCCCGTCGTGGTACCCAGGGCGCGGCTTCTATTTCGACGACGGGCGTTCCGACGCCAGCAGTTCGTTCACCTTTGCCATCACCTGGAACGCGTCGGCGACGTAAAGGACATCGGCCTTGCCGCGCGCCCAGCCGCAATTCGGGTCGAGGCTGATTGCCCGCCGCTCGCTGATGAATCGCCAGCCGACCGTGTGCGGTTCCTCCCCGTGACAACAGGTGCTGAGGCCTTTCGCATGGCGTGGGGTCGAACCGGTCTGGCCGATCTGGTTCAGGTGCGACAGGAACGGGAGCACGTCCTGGCCTTCGCCGCTCTGGTCCACGAGCGATTTGCTGCTGCCCAGGGACGCGCCGCTGAGTTTGAGAAAGTTGAGAATGTGTTTCCCCGCCTCCGGCACGTGCGTTTGGCCGTCGGCTTGCTTTTTCGTCCAACCCGCCCCGGAAACGAACAGCAACGCGGCATCCGGATGGATGGTTTGCGCATCGGCAACCGGCTCGCGGAATCCGGTGACGGTGGTTCGCTTGGCGGACTCAGGCAGGGTGGCCGGCACGGCTCTCACGGAGGCGTTGCCCCCGGCGCCCTGCCATGCGGGTTGGCTCCCGGGATCCATGAGGATGAACCAGGGGCGGTGCGCGCGCTCGAGTGACGCTTCCATGCGCTGACGGTAATACCATCGGTTGACAGTGATCCTGCCGCCCTGGGCGCTCAATCCTGTGACATGCGTCTCCGCGCGTCCGCCCACGCGCTGAGCCACCCCGGCAAGACAACGGGCGAAACGGGAAGTGGCGGGCGCGATGACGACCGTGGCTTGCGCCGTCTTCACGAGCAACTCGGCAGCGATTGAGTCCGTGGAGTAGCGCGACTGGGCAAAATCCAGGCCGGTGACACCGAAGAACTTCACCGCGCCGGAACCGGCGATCTGGTTGGCCGCCGGTTGCACGTCCTGGCCCATCAACCCTGCCACGAGCGTCGAACCGTCGAGCGTTTCGTTGAGAGCTTTTGCTCCGCCCAGGGCTTCCAGCGCCGCCCTGGCGAGAGAACCGTCAGCTTCCGTGTGTGCGAGGAAAAGAATTGTTTCCATAGACCATTCTGTTGCGGCTCGCGGCATTTCCTATTTCTTGATCCATTCCACAATTTCCTTCGCAATGGCCTCCGGCGGGGCGTCTTTGACGACCTGGGTCTGCCGAAGCTGTTTCGGCAGGCTGACGCCGGCGAACGTAACCCCGTCCGCGGTCAGCTTCACTGCCTTTGCCTTCTGCAAAGCCGGCATGACGGAGCGCATATTCGCCATGCCGACCTGGGGATTGTTCCTGGGTTCCGGCAGTTTGCCTGTGGCCCAGCCGAGCAGCGCAGGCGGGGCGGCGCAGCGTGAAACCTGATGTTTGCCGCCTTCGACGCGCTCCAGGATTTCCAGCGATCCGTCGGCGGCGACCTTCAATTGGTCCACGCCCTGAAACTGGTCCAGAATGCCCAGGCGTTCGCCGACGACCTG
>JBEKFT010000379.1:0-2902 GCA_050013175.1 Verrucomicrobiota bacterium | reverse complement strand
CAGAAAATCCCGATCAGCGACTGGATGCCCAAGGTTCACGCGCTGCTCGGCGCGGCGTGAGTCATCGCAGACGAATGGGTCAACGTGCAGGTCCAACCCCTTTTCGGCCCGTCACGTCGGCGACAGCTTTTTGGACGATCTCCAGGTCGCTGGTGCCGCGAAAACCGCTGAAACCGACGGACAACTTTGTTTGAGCGTCCACGACGATCGGCTGGCCGCCTTCCCAGCCGATGAAGTCCGGCCTGCTGATGCCGAACTGGTGCTCGTCAACTTTGCCGGCATACACCAGCTTCTCATACTCGCCCGTCTTGAAGCCGGTGATCCAGACCTGGCTCGCCTTGGTCCAGGCGATGCGAAAGGAATATCGCTGCCGGATTTTATCGGTGCCGAACAGTTTTCCGTGCACTCCCCCGGCTTCATCCAGGATGCAAAGGGCGCTGTTGCCATCATTGATTTTTCGATCCGCCTCGGCCAGCAGGTATTCAGGGATTCGTTTCTCAACCGCCGCGATGATTGTCTGGATCAGGACAGTAAGTGCTTTCGGTTCCATAATTAAAAGCTGTTGTTGATGTTTCAGCAGACCCGTTCGGCGATGAATCTTCCAATCCCCTGCCCCGGAACACAAGCCCGAACCGATGGCCCTGGGGCTTGCGCAGGGCCAATTCATGCGGGCGCGGGGACGGCTCGTCCCCAGTTAGATTGCCGAAGCTCCAGAGAACCGGGGACGAGGCCGTCCCCGCCCCGATATCGCCCCCTCATGAATTAGCCTTGCCCCATCTGTTTACGAGGAAACTTTCCTCTTGATTCTTTTCGGACGGCCAGCTACCTTTTGATAGAAAGGTAGCTTGCTAGACATTTGACGATGAGTGTGAACGAAAAATTCTCCGCGATCCGGAAGGGGCTGCTCGAGTTCCTCCTGCTGCAGATCATCGCGGCGGAAAAGGTCTATGTGGCGGACATATTGAAACAATTGAGCGCGACCGAATTCGCAACCCAGGAAGGCACGTTGTATCCGTTGCTGAGCAAGATGCGCCGCGAAGGGCTCCTGGATTACGAATGGAAGGAATCCCAGGCCGGGCCGCCACGCAAATACTACGAGCTTACCGCGAAAGGCCGAGAGCAACTGCGCGAAACGCTGGAGTATTGGGGCAAGATCAACGGGACAGTGAAAAATCTAGGACAAAAATAAAACGGAGACAATCCCTGCCATGAACAAGGTTACCACGATCAATCTGGGCGGCACCGTGTATCAACTCGAAGAAGGCGGCTATGATGCCCTGCGCGCCTATCTGGAGACCGCCGCCGCGCGGCTGAAGGGCAACCCGGATCGGGAAGAAATCCTCTCGGACATCGAACGGGCGATCGCGGAGAAGTTCCGCGCGCTTTTGGGCAGTCACAAGACGGTGGTCGAGACGAAGGAGGTTGCCGCTGTCCTTGCGGAGATGGGGCCGATCGAGGCGGATCCGGGCGAAGCTGCGGACCCGGGCACCGGCGGCACCGGCGCCTCGAGCAGCGCGAGCGGACACGGGGCGGCGGGAGAAGAACGAGCGGCGTGGCGCGGCGGGACGCCAAGGCGGCTCTATAGGATCCACGAGGGCGCGAAGATCGCCGGCGTCTGCAACGGGATCGCCGCCTATGTGAACGTCGATCCGACCCTCGTGCGGCTTGCCTTCGTTCTTTTGACGATGTTTTGGGGCGCCGGGGTGCTCGTCTATCTGGTGATGGCAATCATGGTGCCCGAGGCGCGGTCGCCGGAAGAAAAGGCGGCAGCATCCGGCGCCCCCTCGACGGCGCAGGAATTCATCCGGCGCGCGAAAGAAGGGTATTACGAGGCGATGAAGGGCTTCCCGGACCGCAAGGCGCGCCGCGAATGGAGGCGCCGGTTCAAGCGGGAGATGCGCGCGAATGCGAATCAGTGGCGGTATCATTGGCACAGCTATTGGGCGGAGCATGCCCCCGTTCATCCCGGGATGGGCTTCGCGCTGCCCTTGTTCTCGTTGCTGCACGGCGCGGCGAAGGTCCTGTGGATCTGCGCCTTGATCTCGCTGCTGGCGACCGGCACCGTGTTCGGGCTGGCGCTGCCGGCGAACGTGCCCGTGTGGGTCGCGGCGCTGCTGCTGTTCATGGCCTACGGCATTCTTGCGGGGCCGCTGAAAGCGGCGCGGCGCTCGTGCTATTGGGGTTCTGGCCGGCCGAGATGGGCCTGGTCCTTCGTGTTTCTTCTGGATGCGGTGGTCTGGCTCGCGGTTGCCGCCGCCCTTCTATGGCTGGCCGTGCACTATTTCCCGGAATTACGCGAGGCGATTCGGAGCATCCCTTCACTCGCGCATCAAGCCGCGGACGACATCCGGGCGTGGAGGAAAGGGAAGTGAGGCGGGCGCGCGGCTGTTGCCGGAACCCTGTCATGCCGCCGGATTCAGGGTGCCGGCGGCTCCGGGGTCAGTCCGCGGAATTCGATCCTGCCCGTTCGGTCAAAAAATGTGTCTGGCCCGATCACGGGGTTGGTTTCCTCAGGAAACCCGCAGGGTCAAAAAGTCATGCAGCTTCCCGGTAGCAGAATTCCAGCAATCTACGCAGTTCGGAAGATCTCGTCAAAAGCAGCGCACAATTTCGTATCTCGATCGTGCAGCACGCAGCGCCAACCGTTGGGCATCCCCTCCCCGGTCATCGTCAGGTTCCGGGCCATCTGCTTCATCCAACTGACATCGGGCCAAGGCGTGAAACCGGCAATACAGATCTGCCTTTGACCGGGCTCAAAAAGATGGGTCAGGTCACCGGATATCCCGATTTTCCAGCCCGCCTGAGTTTTTTTGCAAGACGGGTCATCCGCCTCTTCAGGTCAGTAGCCTGACCTCGACATAATCTCCTTCGTCAACAAACTCCGGAGTAAGCGGTTTTGGCG
>JBEKFT010000378.1:0-2904 GCA_050013175.1 Verrucomicrobiota bacterium | reverse complement strand
CTGCGCGAAATAATGGTCGATGATTTCGGCGGCTTCCCTTCTCGGAATTCCGAGCCGCTGCGCCAGTCCAAACGCGGAGATGCCATACGCAATGCCATAATTCACCATCTTGGCTTTGCGCCGCATCTCCACGGTGACGTCCGCCGCCGGAACGCCGAACACCTTCGCCGCCGTCGCCGCATGCACGTCCGCCCCGCTCTGGAATGCCTCCAGCAGGCCCGGCTCCCGGCTCAGGCCCGCGATAATCCGCAGTTCGATCTGGGAATAATCCGCCGACAGCAGCGAATAGCCCTGCCCTCTTGGGACAAACGCCTTGCGGATTTCCTGGCCCCGCTCGGTTCGAATCGGAATGTTCTGCAGGTTCGGGTTCTGCGAATTCAACCGTCCCGTCGCCGTCATCACCTGGTTGTAGGTCGTATGGACGCGCCCGGTTTTCGGCCAGATCGCAGCCGGCAGGGCGTCGGCATAAGTCGATTTCAACTTCGCGGCCGCGCGATATTCCAGCAACCGCCGCACGATCTCATGGTCCGTCGCAAGCGCCGACAGCGTCTGCTCGTCCGTGGCATATTGGCCCGTCCTCGTCTTCTTCGGGGCTTCGGAAATCTTCAGGACGTCGAACAGGACCTCCCCCAGTTGCTTGGCGGAATTCACATTGAACTCGCGCCCGGCCATCCGCCGGAGGGTCTTTTCCGATTGATCCATCTCCTTGGAGAGATGGGCCGAGAAATCGGCGAGCGCCGCCGAGTCCACCGTGATGCCCTCATGCTCCATGTCCACCAGCACGGCAATCAGCGGCGATTCGATGTCGTAGAACACCCGCTCCTGGCTCCTTTCCTTGAGCAGCGGCTCGAGCACCGCGCGCAATTGCAGCGCGACATCGACCTTCTCCACGGCGGTCTCCGCGTTCCGTGCGAGGGCTCCGTCGCCGAGATCAAACTGTTCCTGGTTCGATGGGTCCGCGGGTTTGCCGATGCCGTAGCCGAGGCACGCCTCGGACAGGTAATCGAGGCCGTGCCGCATGTCCGGCTCGATCAAACTGTGCGCGATCAGCGTGTCGAAGAGTGTTCCCCGGACGGAAATCCCGCGCCATTTGAGCACGCTCAAATCCTGCTTGAGATTGTGACCGACCTTTTCGATGCGTTCGGATTCAAACACCGGACGAAACGCCTCCAGCACACCGGCCACCTCCTTCGCCTCCTTCGGTCCGGGAACATACCAGCCGGTGTGCGGTTCGAATGAAAACGCCAGGCCGATCAACGGCGCTTCCTTCGGATCGATTCCGCCCGTTTCGATTCTGAAACAAAACGAATCCCGGCTTTGCAGGAGCTCCACCAGCTTCGACCGTTCCGCTGCCGTTGAGATCGTCCGATAATTGTGCGGAACGTCCGTGAGGGTCTTGAGACCCGCGTGCGAATGCCGCGCGGGCGGTGCGGGCAGTTCGTCCGCGACGCCCCCGGTAGGGACGCGCTGCGGCGCGTCCCTGCCGACCGGCAGGTCGGCCCTGCCCGGTTTGTGGAGAGGATCAGGCCGTCCGGCCTTCTCTTCAGGCGTTCCGACCGTCGTCGCGACACCGGGTTTTGGCGGACTGTAACCGCGTCCGGCCTTGAAATCCTCGCCGAACAGGCGCCGGCCGATGGAATTGAACTCGAACTCGACGAACAGGTCCTTGAGTTGCTGCTCGTCAGGCGGCCGCAGCTTGAGGGCATCGAGGTTCACCGGGCACGGCGCGTCACACAGGATCGTCACGAGCCGTTTCGAAAGCAGCGCCTGCTCGCGATGGGTTTCGAGCGACTCCCGGACGCGGCCCTTCAGTTCAGTCGCGCGCGCCAGCAGGTTCTCGACGGTGCCGAACTCGGCGACCAGTTTGATCGCGGTTTTTTCCCCGATGCCCGGTACGCCCGGAACGTTGTCCGACGAATCCCCCATGAGCGCGAGGACATCGACCACCTGCTCGGCGCGCTGGATGCCCCAGCGATTGCGGATTTCCGGAAGCCCCATGATTTCGACGCCGTCACCGCTCCGGGACGGTTTATAAAGAAATGTGTTTTCATCCACCAACTGGCCGAAATCCTTGTCCGGGGTGACCATGTAGGTTTGAAACCCCTCCTTTTCGGCACGGCGCGCCAGCGTGCCGATGATGTCATCGGCTTCGAAGCCGTCGCACAAGAGCGCCGGGATATGGAAGGCCTCGAGCATTCGGCGCACGTGAGGCAGCGCCGCGGACAGGTCTTCGGGCATGGCCTGGCGGGTGGCTTTATATTCGGGGTAAGCCGCGTGCCGCTGTGTGGGCGCTTCCGTGTCGAACGCCACCGCCAGGTGCGTCGGTTGTTGCCGGCTGAGAATATCGAGCAAGGTCTGGGTGAAGCCGTAAAGCGCGGAGGTGTTCACTCCTTTCGACGTAAAAATGGGCCGGGCAATCAGCGCGAAGTGCGCCCGGTAAACCAACGCCATCCCATCCAGCAGAAACAACCGCTTCACCATGCCGCCATGGTAAACCCAATCGAGCGGAAATGGCCCGAAGATTTTTTCGCCGATACCGGGGTGGCGACGGCTCGTCGCCAGGTGAGATTGGAGAAATCAAGGGTACCGGGGACGAGCCGTGGTGCAAGCCGAGGTGTGAGACAAAACTCTTCATTTACTTGGGTGCCAGTGCGGCAATCCCGCCTCGGCCCAAAGGCTGGATGTTCGTCGGGCCAGAAGGGCCGATGTGCAGCAGGGCCGAAGGCCCGCAATGTGATAGCCCGGGCTGCAGCGAGTCCCACGAGCGGAGGCCCGGGTCCGTCATCCCATAAACCATCCAAGCCCTGAAGGGGGCGCCCTATCAACGCCGTTGTTTTGCATGAACACACAATGTCCCGCCCCTGCAGGGCGGAGAGGATTTTGGGGCTACCCTCCTGGGGCTCC
>JBEKFT010000377.1:0-2905 GCA_050013175.1 Verrucomicrobiota bacterium | reverse complement strand
TCGTTCTGGGGAAGAGCCGAACATCTCTAAAATTCGGGACGGCGCGGCCTTTACTGAAGTCACAGTGCCGCTGGCAAAACTCGGCTACGAATACGGGCGATTCATCTTCAATCCGCCGTTTAACCCACGGAGAGGCCCGGAATTGGGCAAGGAACACTTTCAGTTTATCAAGCCGGACGATGTGATCGTTTTGACGACGCGGCCGCCTCTGGATGATTTGAGACACGGCGACAAAAAGCTTGTGCGGCAAAGCCGCACGCATTTGGAAAAGAAGATTTTTGAAGAATTCAGAAAATACCTTGGGGTATGTGCCCGCTCCCACGTGCGGCTTACAGAGGCGGTGGGTGCGAGATTTAAGCAGGCCGACCTCGTTTTCAATTCGTACAAGAGCGCTCGACTGAAGCATTACCAGCGTTTGGATGCGCTCCGGGCCAAGAATGTTCCCAAAAAATCGGACCTTGCCATCGGTTTCTTCCTGCGGGCCAAGACCATACCCGAATACGGCTGCGGTTTGTTGGCCTCCTTTGGGATGGGAGGCCGGGAAACATTGATCTGGAATCGCATTGTCAGAACTCGATTCCCTGACTGGGTCAACCGATGTGCCTTTATCGTGGCCGAAATGAACCTCGCACGAATTCCCGAATCTCCGGTAACACTGGATTTCGTGGACCACGTCAAAGTGAAGATTCTTCTGGAACATTCTGTTGTTTAGCGTTTGCCCCGGCCCGGACTCCGTTGAGAGTCACGAGCCGGGGTTGGGCGGCTGGGCTCAAGCGCCAACGGTTTCCCCTCTGGCCTGGCGCTGGCCTTGCGAGCGGGAAACGACGCGCTGGGTCTGCCGGGCGAGCTGGGTCATAACTTCCTCGCGCTGGTCTTCGGGCACGTTCTTGACCAGTGTTTCGTATGCCTGTTTGAGTTCAGGACTTGCGCTGATGCGCTTCATGATGCCCTCGCGCATCCGCTGCTGCCGGTCAATCTGACGCACTTCATTCAGGGCGACCGTGCGTTCCAGCCGGTCGCGGGGCATGGCCTGGACGTAGGCCCAATACTTGGGATTTTCCTTGATGTAGGCGTCAATTTTGGCCTCCACCTCCGGATTAACCCGGTAAGTGGTGGTTTCGGGGGGCGCACTTGCGCTGGAAGCGCCATTTGGCGGTGTTGTTTTCTTTGTGCTCATAATGAGGTTTTGGTTTGTTGGTTTTGAATTGTCAGCGTGGTTGCCGACAAAGTGTTTCAAGGACTCAACGGATCAGGCGGTTCATTGGTCGTAGAAATTGGCGGTGGCGGCAGTTGCGCTGGCGTGGATTCGAGGGCGTCGAGCCGTTGCTTCATATCGTTCACTGACGCCCGCAGAATCAGCGTCTCCTGAATGTTGGTTTTGGTCTGCTGCAACGCGGTTTGAAATTGCGCCAGTGCCGCCGACAGAGTTCGGGCCTGCATCATGATTTGGGCGGTGGCGAAACGCTGCGAATTGACTTCAGCCAGGATGGCATCGTTGACCGGGGCCGGGGCGAACGCCGCGTCGCGCGATGGCAACGCGGGGAGATTGCCGTCAGCCGGGCCGGGATGAAAATTCCAGCGCGTATTTTCCTCGACGCGATAGACGACGTGCTGCTCGTGCATGAGCGAATCGTCATTCGGATCGGCGTAGCGTCCGACGTGGTAGGCGTGGAGAACTTCGGGATAACGAACGGCCGAGTCGTCCATCGGTGGCGGCGGTTGTTGCGGTCGTAGCGCCAATTTGGGTGCGGTGGAACACGCGGAGAGAAACAAAAGAGGAATGAGGTAAAACATTTTCATGGTCGTGATCTGGTTGGGGGTTGTTCGGCGTTTTCCTGGGTGACGGGAATGGCGGTGCCGCCGAGTGAGGCATCGGCGGCGTCGATGGTTTGCAGGACGTAGAGATAAAATTGTTTTCCACTCGGCACGCGGACGTAGAAACCATCCTTTCGAATCGAATCGAAGATTTGCTGCGCGTAGGTTTGGAGCACTGCCTGTGCGCCCGCAAAGGGCGCATTGTTGAGCGTGGGACTGTTGACGGGACCGAAGACGGTTTGTTGCTTCTCCGTCAACGCGCCAGCCGCGCCGGACAGGAACGTCGCGGCAAAAAGTTTGATGTCGGCCAGGTTGTCGGACTTGATGACCTCGCCACGCAGACCGGCGCTGCCGTCAGTAATGGCCCAGCCGGTCTGGTTGGTGTCGTTTTCAAACTCGCGGTCAAGGGCGATGGCCTTGATTCGCATTTCCAGCCCGTTCTGCCAGATCAGCGTCCAAGAGTTGCCGCTGGCGATGCGTTCACGTTGATGGTCGGTTTGCGCCGTCCCATGAATCTCCGTGCCTGCCGGGATCACCAGTCTGCCTCCAAAATAAATGTTCTCGGTGATGAGACCGATGATGGGGGTTTGAATGGAAGATGAATCAACCGTAACCACGGTTTCACAGGGAATCAGCCGTCCGAACGGGGCAAACACCGCGCTCAACTTTTTGGCCGGCGGAATTCCCGCCGAGCTGTCGGCAAACAGACTGATAGGCGAGAGCGTTGGTGCCTGGTTCGCTGGAACCGTCGGTAGAGGTGATGGTTTCGGAAAAGCAGACTGCGACGATGACGGCAACGCCGTTGGCTCCGGCTTGGGCGGCGGCGGATAATAAACCTGCATTGGCCGCGTGACGGACTGCACCACCTGGGGCTTGTCCGTGGCGTTGGTCGCCAGAGCTGTGACGCTGACCGCATCTTCGGCAGACGTGTTGTGTTTGCGAAGGACGCTGAAAATGATCAGTGCGGCGGCGAACAGCGCGATAAAGGCAAGGAGCTTGCCGGTCTTGGTTTTGAAAAAATTGAGAAAATCACGCGGTTTCATAGCTGGCCTCTGGGTGAACGGATGGGATGCACAATTGGAGCATTGGT
>JBEKFT010000376.1:0-2910 GCA_050013175.1 Verrucomicrobiota bacterium | reverse complement strand
CGCGCCATCACGGCTCTTCATTTATTACAACGAACGGGCGATGGAAGGCACGGTGGATTCCGACAGCGGCGCGCAAATCCGCGACGGCATCAAGTCGGTGGCCAAACAGGGTGTCTGTCCGGAACCCCTGTGGCCTTACCAGGTCGAGGAATTCAGAGCCAGGCCCCCAAAGAAATGCTACGTCGCGGCGCTCGGACATCGCGTGGTGTTGTATCAACGGCTGGTCCCCACGCTCAATCAGCTTCGCGCCTGCCTGGCTTCCGGGTACCCATTCGTGTTCGGGTTCACGGTTTATGAAAGCTTCGAATCACCGGCCGTGGCCAGGACCGGCCACGCGCCGATGCCGAAGCCGGGCGAGCCGGCCATGGGCGGCCACGCGGTGATGGCAGTGGGATACGAGGATTCAAAACAATGGTTCGTCCTGCGCAATTCCTGGGGGTTCAATTGGGGGATGCACGGCTATTTCACGCTGCCGTACACCTATTTGATCGATTCGCAGCTCGCGGACGATTTCTGGACGATCCGGCTGGTCTGAAACGGCCGGCCAGTCAACACCCTGCGGAAGGCAGCAGCGCGTGGAGAGCGCGGCGGACACGCCGGTCCGGCGGCGTGAGCCCGGCCGTTTTGGGATGCTTCAGCCGGGGCAGAACATGAACCCGCTGCGGACCGAGCATTTCGGCCAGGAGCCCCGGATTGCTTCGGCTGGAGCGGTCGGATCGTTCCGGTGACACGAGCATGATCCGGGCGCGGCGGGAAACGCGGAGAGGCAGCGCCGCCAACACCAACAGCGTTTGATTGATCGCGCCCAGGCGGTTCGGGCAGACCACGATCGGCGTGGCATCCAGCGCGAGGATCAGATCCCGGGAATCGAAGTTTTCCCCGAGCGGACTGAGCAACCCCCCGGCGCCTTCCACGAGAACGATCTGAAATCGCTGTTGGACACGACGCACCTGAGCCAGAACCTCCGTCAGTTTGAGCCTTCGCCCTTCCTGCCGGGCCGCAAGCAGCGGCGCCTGCGGGGATCGAAAATGCCAGGGATTGATTTCATCCAGTGTGAGCGCGGCTCGCGACGCCGCGCACAACCGGCGGGCATCGTCGCGATCCCCGGAGCAAACCGGTTTCAGCGCCGCGACGGGAACGCCGGCGTCGCGCAAATGGCCGGCCAACAGGCAGGCCAGCACGGTCTTGCCCACGCCCGTGTCCGTGCCCGTGATGACGAAAGTGGAGCGCTTCACCGGGTCATCCAATACCAATCGGCATCGGCAGGCGATCACAAAGAACCATTTGCTTTAGGGGGAGGCGGAGGTAGATTGGGTGCGAATTCAGCCCTTTGTGTTTATGAGGAAACTTGTGGATTCGACCGATCGCGGTCCGGTGGATTACCTTCATTTCGGAGCGGTGTTTGTGGGATTGATTCTCACCCTGGCGGGAATCATCGCCACGACGCCCGGGCTGGCCGCTCTCGGCCTGCTGATTCTCGCTCTTGGCCTTGCCTGGTTTCTGGTTCGGAACTAACAGGGAGTTTCGGAGTTTCAGAGTTTTGCATGGACCGCGGCTGCGCGTTGCCATTCCCACCTCGTCCCCAAACTCCAAAACTCTTAAATTCCTAAACTTTTAAACTCCCAACTCCTTCTCTCCCGGGCTTGACGCGGGAGGTCTGCTTTTCTACCGTTTCCAACTCGCTGAACGGCGCGGTGCAAGCCCGTCATCCGGACTTTTTTCAGCGATCAACGGAAAGGTTTGAGTGTGAATGTAACGGTTGAAAATCTGGCTCCGTGCAAGAAGCTGGTGCGGGTGGAAGTCGAAGCGAAGGCGGTGGACGAAGCCTTTGATTCCGTCACCAAAGACTTCCAAAAGCAGGCCGCCCTGCCGGGGTTCCGTCCGGGCAAGGCGCCGCGCGACATGGTGCTGAGGAAGTACGAAAAGGACATCCAGGACGAAGTCAAAAGGAAGCTCATCTCGGACGCCTACCACAAAGCGGTCGAGGAACAGAAGCTGGAGGTCCTGGGCCATCCGGACATCGAGGAGATCCAATTCAACCGCGGCCAGCCGCTGCTGTTTGCCGCCACGATCGAAACCGCGCCGGACTTTCAGTTGCCCGAATACAAGGGGCTGCCCGTCAAGCAGGAGTCGCGCTCCGTGACCGATGAAGACATGACTCGCGCCCTGGATGCGTTGAGGCAGCAGCGGGTGGACTTCAAAACCGTCGAGCGCGCGGCGCAGGCGGCCGATATTGCGGTCGTGAATTACACGGGCACCTGCGACGGCAAACCCATCACCGAAATCGCCCCCACGGCCAAGGGCCTGACCGAGCAGAAGAATTTCTGGGTGGAGATGCAGCCGGGTTCGTTCATTCCCGGATTTGCCGACCAGCTCACCGGCGCCAAAGCCGGGGACAAGCGGACGGTCAACGTGGAATTCCCCGCCGACTTCGTGACGCCGGAGCTTGCCGGCAGGAAAGGGGTTTACGAAGTGGAGGTGGTCGAGGTGAAGGAGAAGATTCTGCCGGCGCTCGACGATGAATTTGCCAAAGCGTATGGGGCGGAGAATATGGAAAAGCTGCGCGAGGGCGTCCGCCA
Source organism: Verrucomicrobiota bacterium (assembly GCA_050013175.1). GTDB lineage: Bacteria > Verrucomicrobiota > Verrucomicrobiia > Limisphaerales > BOG-1460 > BOG-1460. The sequence goes on along the minus strand of JBEKFT010000376.1, from coordinate 331 downwards.
TGACCTGGAAAACGAATTGAAGTACACCCAGAGCAAGAACGTCCGCTCGCAACTGGTCCGCGCCTTGCTCGACCGCGTCAGCTTCGAATTGCCGGAATCGGCGGTGGCCCAGGAGACGCGCAACGTGGTTTACGACATCGTCCGCGACAACCAGAAACGGGGAATCTCCCGGACGCAGATCGAGCAGGAAAAGGAGAGGATCTACACGGCCGCAACGCGCGGCGCCAAGGAACGGGTCAAGGCCGCGTTCCTGATGCAGAAAATCGCGGAGAAGGAAAACATCAAGGCTTCGCAGGAGGAAATCTCCCAGCGCATCGGCGCACTGGCGGCC
>JBEKFT010000375.1:0-2912 GCA_050013175.1 Verrucomicrobiota bacterium | reverse complement strand
CTTGACGCGTCCGAGTTGTTTTCCTGGAACAATTGTCATTTCGATGTTTTCGTCAATGAACCGATGCAGTATTTTGTCCAGGCCTTTGACCACGTCATTGAGGTCGAGCATGACGGGACGCACCGTTTGTTTGCGGCTGAAGACGAGCAGTTGCCCCGTCAGGCGGGCGGCGCGCTCCGACGCATCCCGGATTTCCCCGACATGTTTGCGCAGACGATCCTCGGGGCCGAGGTCCTGCATCATCAAATCGCTGTACCCCATGATGACCGCGAGGATGTTATTAAAGTCATGTGCCACGCCCCGGGTGAGCTGGCCGATCACTTCCAGTTTTTGCGCCTCGATGAACTGCGCCTCCAGCAGCCGGCGTTCGGCGCGCGCTTCGACTTCCTGCATGGCACGGCGCACTGCCGGAGCGAGCCGGACGAGACGTTCCTTCAGGACATAATCCGTCGCGCCGTTCTTGAGCGAATCAATGGCCAGTTCCTCGCCCAGCGACCCGGACACAAGAATTAAAGGTATGGCCGGCCATTGGGCGTGCGCGATTTTCAATGCCGACATCCCGTCGAAGGCAGGCAGCGAGCAGTCCGAAAGGATCAGGTCAATGCCGCCGTGTTCGAGAGCCGCCACAAAATCATCGTGGTTTTGAACGCAGGTGGTCGCACAAGCGATGCCTTCGGCTTCCAGGGTGGATTGAATCAGCGCGGCATCGTTTGGATTCTCCTCCAGGTGCAGAATGTGGAGTGGCGATTTCATCTCATCATTCCGCTTTGGCAGCAGTTATATTGCCACTTAACCCCCGTCTTCGTGCTTTCAGCGGGGGTTCATTGACAGCCACCAAGAGACCGCTGTGGTTGCGGATCGTCTTCGACCCACAGGATGTTGTTGGTGTTTCTAAATTCAGCATCCATTTGAAGCAGTTCCACGAAGCCCATGACATGACGCAGCGGCGCGCGCAAATCGTGGGAGACAGGATAATTGAACGCCTCGAGTTCCTGGCTGGCAGCTTGCAGGTGCGCAGCGCGTTCGAGGACACGCCGCTCCAGTTCCGCGTTGAAGACGCGGATTTCGTTCCGCGCCTGTTTGCGCTCCGTGTCAATATCCAGAATCAGGATGCCGTCCTTCGCCGCTTCGAACAGCCGCCGGTAAAACGGAGTTCGGAGGCGCCTGTTGCCTGCTCAATCCGCGTCGTGATTCTTTTTTATGCCGCCTTCATCATGAGCCACGGTCCGGTTCGAACTCTCAAGCGGTGACGGCGGGCGCTCCGTTCTGAAAGAGCCCTTGGAAATCATGGTTTTGTTGACGCGCAAGTTTGGGTCTCACGTTTTGGAGCCAGTGATCCATGGCCGCGTGGGTTGAGGGCGTTCTGAATCGCGGCGAGAAGCTCTTCCGCCTCGTATGGCTTCTCGAAATATCCCGCCGCGCCCAGTTCGTTCGCTTTTTGGCGGAAGCCGTCCTGCTTGCTGGCTGTAATAAAAATAATGGGAATGGGGGCGGGGAGGAGAGTCTGGATTCGTTCGGACAGGGCAAGGCCATCGCCGGCGGGCAGGCAGATGTCCAATAGCACCAGGTCCGGGGGATTTTTGACTGCGGCATTCAATCCAGTCGGACCGTCGAAAGCCGTGGTTGCCTCATAGCCGGCGGATTTGATCCGAAGGGTCAGCGCCAAGGCGATCTTTTGGTCATCTTCGATGATGAGGATGTTTTTCATCGTTCCAGTGGTTTGTGGGCACCGGAACTTTGTCGGACATTCACCAAGTCCGCCATGCGGTTAAATTTGTCGTCGATGCTGCCGAGCAATTTTTCGGTATCGAACGGTTTCTCGAACAGGCCGATAGCCCCCAACTCCATGACTTTTTGCATAAGTTCGGGGTTCTTGGATGCGGTGATGAAAATGACCGGTGTTCCATTTGTTTCGGGCATGCGGAGAAAGGTTTCCGCCAGTTGGAAGCCATCGCCCCCCGGCAGGGAAATGTCCAGCAGGATCAGGTCGGGTTTAAGTGCGCGGGCCTGGCTTGCCCCGGCGATCGCATCAGGCGCGATGGATGCGTTGTAACCATTGGCTTTGAGTCGAATAACCAAAGCCATGGCGATTTTCTGATCGTCCTCGACAATGAGTATTTTTTTCATGAGTTGAGCACGGGGTGTGGTGCCGGGCCGTCGCTCGTGAAATGATTTCGCGCGCTTTGCGCCACGGGCGCCCGGCCGGCCTTGTCGTTCTTCTTCAGGAATCGGGTCTCCTGGGTGTGGCACGTTCGCCGGACGGTTTCGACAAACTGCTGCAACGGGCACGGCTTGGCCAGGAACGTGAAGGGAGAAGATTCCATGGCCTTCCGCATGAGATCGCCGTCGGGATAGCCGGTGTACACGAGCACAGGAACAAGCCCCCAGGTCAGTCTGATTTCCTTCAACGTGCTCGGCCCGTCCAACCCGGCCATCATCAAGTCCAGCACCACGATGTCCGGAGCTTTTTTGCCCATCAGTTGCAGCGCTTCACTTCCTCCCCCAGCCGTCGCGACCTTGAAATGTTGCTCCTCCAGGACGAGGCGGAGCATTTCGCGCATGTCGCGATCGTCGTCCACGATGAGCACGCAGGCGCCCTCCGTGACCGCCTGCTTCGGAATCACGAATGAAAACGTGCTGCCCTTGCCGATCTCGCTTTCCACCCAGATACGCCCTCCATGCAAGTCCACCAATTCCTGGCAAATGTACAAGCCCAGGCCCAAGCCACTCTGTGAATCGACAGACTGGGCATTGTAGTTCGCCTGGTAGCGGCGATTAAAGATCGTGTCGAGCTGGTCCTCGGGAATGCCCCGCCCTGTATCGCGAACGTCAACCTGGAGGCACTCGGGATCCGCCGGGGCTTCGCTGAGAATCAGGCGAATGTGACCTCCCGCCGGGGTAAACTTTATGGC
>JBEKFT010000374.1:0-2916 GCA_050013175.1 Verrucomicrobiota bacterium | reverse complement strand
CCTCTTCGCCATCCGCATGCCTGCGACCGACACACCCGAACTGCCGGAAGAGACCTTGTGAGTGCAGCGACAACTGAAAGGCCGATCTCCGCGCTGCTCATCGACGATGAGCCGCAGATTCTACGGTTATTGACTATCACATTGGAAGCCAATGGGTATCGGGTAGCCACCGCCGCCAGCGGGCAGGAAGGCATTGCGGCCGCCGCCCAACGCCGGCACGACGTCATTATTCTGGATCTGGGGCTGCCCGATTTGAATGGGATTGCGGTTTTGAAACAACTGAGGGAATGGACCCAGACCCCGGTCATCATCCTGACCGTCCAGGACGAGGAAGCGGACAAAATCGAGGCCCTGGACAGCGGCGCCGATGATTTTATCACCAAGCCTTTCAACACCGGCGAGCTTCTGGCGCGGCTGCGCGCTTCGCTGCGCCGGGCCGATCGGGGCCGCGCGGAGGAACCGGTCTTTCGCGCCGGCAACCTCGCCGTGGACTTCAGCAGCAGGCGGGTCACGAGAGACGGGCAGCCCGTCAAGTTGACGGCGACGGAATACGCCCTGTTGCGGCTGTTCATTCAGCATGCCGGCAAGGTCCTGACGCACCGGCACATTCTGCGTGAAATCTGGGGGCCGGAACACGAACAGCATACGCAATACCTGCGCGTTTATCTCACACGCCTGCGCGACAAGCTCGAGGCGGACCCGGCCTCCCCTGCCCTGTTGCTCACGGAGCCCGGCGTGGGATATCGTTTCGTCGAGGTCTGAATCCTCAGTGCTTCCGGAAGTGTCGCATAAACAGGAAAAAGAGGATGATCTGCAGCAACACAAAAGCCAGGATCATCGGCAGCATCCGGAAGCGTGACTTCCACACCTGCGGAGCCTGCAGCCGGCTGTGACGGCTCGTCATCTCGACCGATTCGTAGTTGTCCAATTCCCCCTTCATGGCGGCGGCAGAGGGATACCGGCGCTTGGGATCGCGTTCCATCGCGTGGAGAATGATCTCCTCGAGCACCGGTGTTAGCTTGGGGTTGGCCTTCCGCGGCGCGACGGGATCGCCCGTGACGCGCGCGTTCATGATCACGTAAGGGCTGTCGCCGCCGAACGGCGTCTCGCCGGTGGCCATCTCGTACAGGATCGCCCCGAGGCTGTAAATGTCCGTCCGCTCGTCGCCGCGGCTGCCTTTGACCTGTTCGGGCGCCATGTAGTCCGGCGTTCCCATCGTGGGCGTGAAACCCACGAACGTCAGGCGCCTTGCCTTTTCCGCCTTGGCGATCCCGAAATCCATGATGCGGATGGTCCCGTCGTTGCATAGCATCACATTTTGAGGTTTCAAATCGCGATGGACGACGCCGTTTTTGTGCATGTAATCCAGGGCCTCACAAATGCGGCTGGTGATTTTCACCGCGTCGGGTTCGGGGAGAGGCCGGATGCTTTTCAACAGCTCGCTCAGCGTCTGGCCTTCGAGGTATTCCATCGCGATGTACGGCCGGCTCTTTTTCTCGACGGGCAGTATTTTCAGAATGCCCGGATGGTTGAGTTGGAGCCCGATTTCCTCCTCGCGCCGGAAGCGGTCGAACCCGGCGGGGTCGCTCTCGATCTGGAGCAAAGGCACTTTGAGCGCAACCGCCTTGCCCGTCAGCCGGTCGTTCGCCTTGAACAACGAAGCCATGCCGCTCTTGGCGATGATGTCGGTGATCTCGAACCGGTCGTCAAGCAGGCCGCCCACGTTCAGGTCCTTCCCGGCCGGCCGCGTCGTTGCGGCGGGACTGGCGGCCGCCGCCTGGTCCAGGTCCCACACTTGAATCACCTGAACGGAGACATTGTCGCTGACCTGGCGTTTATCGGCGAGGGCGATCAGGCGTTTGCAGGTTTCACCGGGATGAAACTTGACGGCGATGTCCAGGATTTCATCATCGAGAACGTAGCCGTAGAGCCCGTCCGAGCATTGCAGGATCAGGTCTCCCTTCATCAATGCCTCGGCTGAAATGTCGTAGTGGCAGATGGGCTCGGTGCCGACGCTGCGGGTCAGGGTGGAACGATGGGGGCTCGTCATGGCATTGCGCTCCAGCAGCAGTCCCAGCCTCACCTGCAGCGAGGTGTAGGAGTGGTCCGTCGTCAGCCGCTTGATTTTCCCCGCACGAATCAGATAGGCGCGGGAGTCCCCCACGTGGGCGATCGTGACCTTGTCATGCCGGAAAATCGAGGTGATCAAAGTCGTGGCGATCCGCCCTTGCTTCTGGGCTGCCTGGAAAACCCGGCTCGTCGTTTCGTCGTAAATCTCGCGAACGAGGTCGGCCGGCGATGTTTCGGGCTTGGATTTACGGAAGATGGACAAGGCCGTTTCCGCCGCCAAGCGGCTCGCCACCTCGCCGTTTCCCATCCCGCCAACCCCGTCCGCCAGGATCGCGATGCTTCCGATGTCTTTACGCACATAAAAGTCATCCGGTTCCCAGAAGGCGATGAAATCCTCGTTATGTTCCCGAACGGCACCAACACTGGAGAGCTGGTAGCATTTGATTTTCATTGGTGGGTATGAAGTTACGGGTATCGGGTGGGAAAAGGAAGACTGTATCTGCGGCTAAACTCATGCCGCCAAAAAAGGCAGGCCCGGCCATCTGCGAGAATGGCCGGGCCTGTTTGTGATTCCCCCTAAATCCAGGTCCTAAGCAGGCCTCTCGGTCAGGAGTATGGCCTTGCCGGCTTTCGAACTCTTCCGCGCAAAGTAGATGCCTCCGTAGATTGCCCACAGGGCGGCGACGCCAAGTGCGATGTAGGGTTCATGCCAGCTCATGCCGCTGACGCTGAAGGGTCCCACCAGGTAGAACAGCATGCAGGCCAGGTTGGCCAGCAACCCGAAGATCGGAATCAGGAAGTGTTTAACTCCGTGGAAACTGTGGTGCTCTTTGAAGGCCACGATGG
>JBEKFT010000373.1:0-2926 GCA_050013175.1 Verrucomicrobiota bacterium | reverse complement strand
CCAGCGTCCCGGCGGCGCTCGTGTTCGGACCTGGAAAACTCAGCGCGGGGAAGGGCGTCCATGTCTGGTCGTCCGGCGCGTCGGCATTGGTCAGTCCGGTGCCGATCTGATAGGAGAACGCCAGCTCCTGCGCGTTCGTGCCGCCCGCGCGCCATTGTTCGCCCGTGCAGGAAATCCTGAACCCGGTTTGGGGCAGTCCCGTGTCGTTCACAAACCGGACCCCGAATGCCAGTTTCCCGGTCCCGCCGGACGCCAGCGAGCCGATGGACCGCTCGCCGGATCCGGCGTCGCCGAAGCTGTAGAGCGCTCCGGTGGTGCTCGAGCCGGTCCCGGCGCTGTAGTTCGTCACGGAATGGGGAGCGGCACCCCGGGATGCGTACCACCCGGGCAACGTGACATTGTCGATCCACTCCGCGGGCCCGCTGCTTGCAAGTGAATTGAAATCCTGCGCGTACGGGCCGCCGCTCAGGGGAACCTGAGCCGGGAGAGAGGCTGTGGAACAAACGGACAGAACGAACGGCAACAACAGAAGACAATGCTTCATAAGGTGAATACCTTTCCCAGCGGGAGGGCAGGCCCGTTGTTGACGCAAGCAGTCTGCTATGGGATTCACCACCTGTAAACCCTGAAAATCCCCGCCCGCCTACCCCGGACTCATTCACGAAGACAGCAATGTCGGGGCGGGGACGGCCTCGTTCCCGGTGAGGTTTGGATGCAAACTCCACGAATCCCGGCGACGAGCCGTCGCCATCCCGTCGTGAATTGACCCTGTGCCCGCTCCGTCACTGTTTCTGATTGTAACCTTCTTGCGAGTACTTTTGTGCGGCCAGGGCCGCCACGCGCTCGCTCAAAGCGGCATCCGGCGTGTATGCGGCCCATTCCACTCCATTGTCTGAAGCGACGCCGCACATCGCCTGCTCCCAGTCCCTCCTCCGCAACGGAATGGGCGGCGGCTGGATCGAGCCCTGGATCAGTAATCCCTCCCGGGTCCGGCGCTGTGCCGCGCCCGCGATTTTTCCCCCGCGCCAGAGCAGGTCAAATTTTTCGTGCCCGACAAAGCATTGGCCGGGCCCGGCTCTGCGGCAATCGGAAGCCAGCGCGGAGGAGACGTGCAATCGTTCGAAGGCCTTTTGGATCCATTTGTGAACGCGGCGATAGCTCTCGACCGCGGTGAGGAAATACCATTCGTGCGCGACCGGAAACGCCAGGCTGTACGTCCAGTCCGCGTCGTGCGGAACGATGCCGCCGCCTGTGGGACGCCGCACCAGCGGGCGGAGCCGGGTCGCGCGCTCCACCTCCGCATATTTCTGAAAATAGCCGAACGACGCCGCGCGCTCGGTCCAGCCATAGAACCGCAGCGCGGGCCGCTGCAGACGCGGCATGGCTCCGAGCAATGCCTCGTCGAAAGCCATGTTGAAGGCGGCGGGACCGGGACCGGAGTTGAGCCGAAGCCAACTCGAACTTTCAACATTCAACATCGAACACTCAACATCCAGTATTTGCCGGGTCTCATTAGGCATTGGACGTTGAATGTTGGATGTTGGATGTTTCCGATTCACACTTTCCCCGCCGACGGACAGAGTCCCGAAATCTCACAACCCGCGCAATCCGGCTTGCGCGCCGAGCAACGCCGCCGCCCGTGCCAGATCAGCCAATGGCTGAACATCGTCCATTCCTCCTTTGGAACGAGCTTCATCAGGGTCTGCTCGATCTTTGCCGGGTCGGTTTCACCGGTGAGTCCCAGCCGCCGCGAGAGCCGTGACACGTGCGTGTCCACGACGACGCCGACGTTGAGGTTGAAGGCATTGCCGAGCACAACGTTTGCCGTCTTGCGGCCGACGCCGCCAAGCTCGATCAGTTCTTCCATTGTCCCCGGCACATTTCCGCCATGTCTCTCCACCAGCGCCTGGCCGCAGGCTTTGATGCTCCTGGCCTTGTTCCGGTAAAAGCCGGTCGTCCTGATGTCCCGCTCGAGCCCCGCAAGGTCCGCGCGGGCATAGTCTGCCGCCGCCCGGTATTTTTTGAACAGCTCACCCGTGACAATGTTCACGCGCTTGTCCGTGCATTGCGCGGACAGTATGGTTGCGACGAGGAGTTCGAGCGGGCTGGAATGATTCAACTCGCAGTGGGCGTCCGGGTAGGCTTTCCGCAAACCGGCGATGATCTTCTTCACGCGCGCGGCCCTGGCTTGAAACGATTCGCGAGGCATTGGGGTCGCAGGTTAATCGCGGGTCGCGTTTCCAGCAAGTGCGCGAAGACAAGACCCCAGTCCCAGATCAGGAGCGCGTGGGAACCCTGAAGCCCTGCAGCCGCCAATCTTGTAGCCGCCAATGTGAATTGGCGGATCCGTGTCGCGGCAGCAATCTCCGCCGTTTCACAACGGCGGCTACCGAGGCCCGGTTCAGGGAGAGCCTTTGCCCGGGGGTGCGTTGGTGGCGCTGGGACCGGCTACGGCTGCGGGACCGGCTGCGTTCTGCGCGCTGTTCCGGGCCTCCGTCCTCTTCTGAATACCCATCCGGCCGTCGGTCCATTGATAGATGAACCCAAGATGGTTGAAGACAGCGTAAACGAGGTAGAGCACCAGGGCGAAGACAGCGAGTTTCGGCCAGGGACTCTTTTTTTCCGCGAAGGGATCGATCAGGTCGCGTTCCGAACCGGCGGGCAGCTTCGCGATCCCGGTCAACGCCGCGCCGAACGGCACGTTGATTTTGGCTCTGGCATTCACAGCCCAGCCGTTGGCGTCGAGGATGGGACCCAGGTTGCGCTTGTGCAGCTTGATGCAGGCCAGGATCATCGAGGGACCCGAGATCAGGGCGATGACACCCACGATCAAACCGAGGATCGCAAGCGGTCCATAGGTGACGATGCCAATGACGTGGCCGATCAGCAATGCGAGGAAGGTGGCAATCGAACCGAAAGCGACCCC
>JBEKFT010000372.1:0-2926 GCA_050013175.1 Verrucomicrobiota bacterium | reverse complement strand
CCATCGATCATCGCCACGCGCACGACCTACGGCGATGCGTTTGCGTCGTCGGTCTGGCGGGGCAATGTGTTTGCAACCCAGTTCCACCCGGAGAAGAGCCAGGAGGTCGGCCTGCGGTTGCTGAAGAACTTTGTGGAGTTTGCGAAGGGCAGGGGGTGAGCGGGTCGGGGGGCCGAGGCCAATTTATGGACGTGGCGAGATCGGGGTGGCGACGGGCCGTCGCCGCCCCGATGCCGGCTGCGGCGGGAGCGGGCGAAAATAATTCTCGCACCCAGGCCGCACACCTGATTAATGTATGGCCGAGTTGGATTATGCCGGGTGATGACTGAAGCATCGATGGGGGGGGCAGTTTTTTTGCTTCGACCGCGCCCGGCAGGAAGCTAGCATGAGCCAGTGGGCAGCGGGCGGGAACGTCGATGATCGGTTGGCCGAACAACGTTATGTTGTGGATTGAAAACTTCCATTCCGCGAACTGGAACCAAGCGGGTGGCCTCTGTCTTTTTGCCTATCTCCTTGGCTGCCTTACCATGGGTTATTATCTGGTCTGGATGCTGGCCGACAAGGACATCCGTGAGATCGGAAGCGGCAGCGTCGGCGCGAGAAACGTCGGTCGCATCCTGGGCAGGCCGGGGTTTTTTCTGACGTTGGCGTTTGATTTCAGCAAAGGCGCCGTGGCGGTCTTCACGGCGGAACATTTCACGTCCGACGCCCGTCTGGTGGCGATGGCCATGCTGGCGGTGACGGCCGGTCACATCTGGCCCGTTCAACTGCGTTTTCACGGGGGCAAAGGCATGGCGACGGCGCTGGGGGCGCTCCTGGTTTACGATTCGCAGTTGGCGCTGACGTACGCGGCGCTGGCTCTGTGCCTGATGACCGCTTTTCGCCGGGTGACGCTCCCTGGGTTGTGCGCGCTCGCATCCCTGCCGTTGGCCTGCCTGTTGCTCGGCGGCAACCCGGCCAAGATCATTTTGATCTCCGCCCTGGCCGGGCTCGTCCTGGTCGCCCACCGCAGGAATCTCCTGGAGGAGATTTCGCAGATGGCGGCCCGACGCCCCGGTGACCCGAAATCCGACCGATTCCATTTATGAGTTCACGACAACCGCTTGTATTCAAGTTCGCGAGCGAGGATTGGGAATTCGAGGAGATTCATCGGCTGAACTACAGGACGTTCGTCGAAGAGATCCCCCAGCACCAGCCTTCGCCGGCGCATCGATTGGTGGACAAATTCCATGCGCAGAACACGTATTTGATCTGCCTCTCCGGCCGGAAACTGGCAGGCATGCTCGCGGTGCGCGGGGACCGGCCTTTCTCACTCGACCAAAAGCTGGAACATCTGGATTCCTACCTGCCCTCGGGCCGGCGGATCTGTGAAATCCGGCTGCTGGCGGTTGAAAGGAAGTTTCGCGGGGCCCAGGTTTTGCAGGGGATTCTGGCCCTGCTCTGGCAGCATGGGATCGAGAAGGGCTACGACCTGGCGATCATCTCGGGAACGAGCCGTCAGTTCAAACTGTACCAACATCTGGGCTTCATTCCGTTCGGCCCCGTCGTCGGCGTTGGCGACGCGCAGTTCCAGCCGATGTATGTCACATTGGAAACATTCGAATCGACGGCGCGCGAGTTCCTGCGGTCGTCCCCGTCACGCGCCTTCCAGCCGAGCGCCGTCAATTTTCTTCCCGGTCCGGTCGCGGTCCGGCGCGAGGTGCGGCGTGCATTCGAACAGGCGCCCGAATCCCATCGTGCGGACACCTTTCTCAAGGATTTTTGCGATGCAAAGAAGGTCCTGTGCGGCCTGGTTGCCGCCAAGGACGTCCAACTGCTGGTCGGCTCGGGCACGCTCGCGAACGATGCCGTCGGCGGGCAACTGCTGCTGTCGAACCGTCGCGGTGTTGTGTTGAGCAACGGCGAGTTCGGGAGCCGCCTGATCGACGAGGCGCGGCGGTTCGGGCTCGATTTCGAGGCCCTGGAATTTCCCTGGGGGCACCCGCTGGATTGCGGCCGGGTCCGAAAGGCTCTGGAGCGTGCTCCGGCTCAGGGCTGGCTGTGGTGCGCGCACTGCGAGACTTCCACGGGTGTCGTCAACGACGTGAACGCTCTCAAGGCGCTCTGCGGGGAGTTCCAGGCGCGGTTGTGCCTGGATTGCATCAGTTCCATTGGCACCATGCCCGTGAATTTGACGGGAGTGTTCCTGGCGACCTGTTCCAGCGGCAAGGGATTGCGGGCCTACCCGGGGTTGTCCATGGTCTTCCACCATCACCCGATTGCGCCGGCCCCGGACCGGCTCCCGCGTTACATCGATCTCGGCTACTATTCGGAGCAGAACGGCGTGCCGTTCACCTTTTCGTCCAACCTGCTTCATGCGCTGCACGCGGCGGTCAAGCACGTGGATTGGGACCGGCGGTTCGCCGATCTGACGGAGCTGGGTGCGTTTTTGCGCGCCCAACTCGCCGCGCTCGGCTTCGAACTGATCGCTCCGCACGGCGACGTCTCACCCGCCGTTGTCACGATCGCCCTGCCTCCGGAAATGAATTCGGTGAAGATCGGCGCGTTGGTTCAGGAATCGGGATATTTGCTCAGTTACAACAGTGACTATCTGCGCCGAAGGAACTGGATGCAGGTTTGTCTGATGGGTGAATGCACGCGCGAAAAAGTCGTTTCGCTCCTGAACGCACTCGACCGGGTTTGCTCCCGGCATCCGCGTAAACTCGAAACCGCGGTGGAGTAAACATTGACCTTCGCCGCGGCGCGTGCCTTAACTTAACTGATGCGGTGTGTTTTCTATTTGTGGCTGCCGGCCGGGCTCCTGCTCCTTTCCGGTTGCGCCCGGGGAAAACCCTTGGCTGACCACGCCGTTCCGGCTCCGGCCGCCGCCGGCCGGCATGCCTCCGGCCAAAAGTTGATTATCACTCCCGATCAGGGCTTGGAGGGG
>JBEKFT010000371.1:0-2935 GCA_050013175.1 Verrucomicrobiota bacterium | reverse complement strand
CCGCAGACTCGAATTTGCTGCTTTCTAACGAATTTCACGGTTTCCCTCAAAATCAAGGACAGTGTCAAGATGCACCCCGCTCTCCCGCGCGACATTATTTCGACTTTCGGTCGTGTGTTTCTGCTGGCACACTGGCGGCGTGTCGATGAAAGGGAAAGTTCGAATTGCGGTCCTGGGCGTGGGCTCGCTTGGCAAGGAGCATGCCCGGATTTATTCCGAACTCGCCGCGGCGGGCCAGATCGAGTTTGCCGGGGTCTATGACGTGGCCGCCGAGGTTGGGCGCAAGTGGGCGCAGAAGTTTCAGGTGCGCTCCTTCGGCTCCTTCGAGCAGGCCGCCGCGGCCGGCGACGCGTTCAGCATCGTCACGCCCACCACCACCCACTTCGACATCGCCACAGTCCTGCTGGAACAGGGCAAACATGTGCTGGTGGAAAAACCGATGACCGAGAATGCCGCGCAGGCGGTCGAGATCGTCCGGATCGCCCAGCAAAAGAACTGCGTGCTGCAGGCCGGCCACGTCGAGCGATTCAACCCCGTTTTCAAGTACCTCCAGACCGTTGTCACCGATCCGCGCTTCATCGAAACACACCGGCTCTCCCCCTACCCGGCCCGCAGCACCGACATCGGCGTGGTGCTCGATTTGATGATCCACGACCTGGACGTCGTGCTCGCGTTTGTTAAATCACCCGTGGCCAGTTTCGATGCCGTGGGCATTCCCGTCCTGAGCCGGTCCGAGGACATCGCCAATGCCCGCCTGCGCTTCGCCAACGGCTGCGTCGCCAACCTGACCGTGAGCCGCGTCAGCCCGGAACGGATGCGGAAGATCCGCGTTTTCAGCGGAGGGGCGGCGCCGAGCTATGTCTCGCTCGATTACCGGGCGCAGGAAGGATTCATTTACCGGATCGCCCGGGACGGCGAGGAGGAGAGTTCGCTCCTGAAAAAACTTCTGGCCTCCAGGGATTCGACCATCGTGAGCGAATTCGGCGGCAAACGCATCGTCCGCGAGCCGGTGCCGATCGCGAAGGAAGAGCCGCTCAAGCTGGAGTTGCAGCATTTCGTCAACTGCGTCCGAGAGAAGCAGACGCCGATGGTCAGCGGCGAGTCCGCCCGGCGGGCTCTGGACCTGGCGTTTGAAATCACAAAGCGGGCTCAAGGCGGCGGAAGTTAGGACCATGCCGCCCCGCTTCCGGTTTCCCGGCGTGATCGACAAGCCCAACGGGATGCCCGCCGGCCGGCCGGCCTGAATCCCTGTCCTGGCGGCTGAAAAAAAAGAAAACCACAAATGAACACCGATGGACGGATGGAAAGCAGGGGGGCAGCGAGACCACCTGCTCCCTAAAAGGTGAGTAATGGAAACGTGAAGCCCAAACAGATCATGATCATTGCCGGCGAAGCCAGCGGCGACGTGCTGGCCGCCGAACTCGTCGGCGCTTTGCGACGGGATCTGGCTGCCGTCGAATCGGAGCATTCGTCCGATTCGCAGCCGCTCCGGACCGGGCTCGAGCCCCGGTTTTTCGGCGCCGGCGGACCCCGCATGAGAGACGCCGGAGTGGAACTGGCCTTCGACCTGACCGAGCATTCGGTCATCGGCCTGTCCGGCGTGGCGAAGCATTATTTCAAGTTTCGCGGGTTCTTCAACCGGCTTTGTCATCTGGCGCTGGAACGCCAACCTGACGTCATCGTCTGCGTGGATTTCTCCGGATTCAATCGCCGGTTCGCCCACGCGATCAAGCAGTACGCCCGCCGCCGGCACGACTGGTTCCATGACTGGCAGCCCCGGACCGTGCAGTATGTTTCGCCCCAGGTTTGGGCCTCGCGCGAGAGCCGCGCGTATCAGATCGCCCGCGACTATGACCTGCTCCTGAGCATCTTCCCGTTCGAAAAGGACTGGTATGCGAAGCGGGTGCCGAAGTTGAAAGTGGAGTTTGTCGGCCATCCGACCGTTGACCGGTACGAGACGGCGGTAGGCGGGAGGCGGCGGACAGAAGAGTTGCCGGCGGCGCCTTTGGTGCTGCTTCTGCCGGGGAGCCGTCCGAGTGAATTGAAGCACCACCTGCCTGTCATGCTCGGCGCGCTCAAACTGATGCGCGCTGCCTCGCCCCAATTGCGCGCGCGAATGGTCCTGCCCAATCCGTTGCTGGCGCAGCGGGCGAAGTCGTCGAAAATGCCGCCCGACCTGGAAATCCAGGTCGGCGGGCTGTCGGAGGCGCTGGAACAGGCCGACATCGCCCTGGCTTCAACCGGCACGGTCACCATGGAATGCGCCTGGTTCGGCGTGCCCGCGGTCACGCTGTACAAAGCCTGGTGGGTCGAGTACCAGATCGCCCGGCAGCTCGTGAAGGTGAAATCGTTGACGATGCCGAACCTGCTCGCCAACGCGGAAGTTTTTCCCGAGTTCATCCAGAACGCCGCCACGCCGGAAAGCCTTTCCCGCGCCGCGCTGGGTCTGCTTGGCGATGAAGACCACCGCCGGCGGGTGAGACTGGATCTGGCCAGGATTGTTGCTTCCCTGGGGGGCCCCGGCGCCGTCCAGCGGGCCGCCCGGGCGATTGTAAGGATGCTGGAACCGAAAAAACCAACAGCCAACATCTAACATTCAACAACCAACATCCAATGGAAGGACGGTGGAGTCTGAGCATTGGATGTTGGATGTTTTTGGCAGACTGCAGGAGCAGAGAATTCATCCGCCCATGACGCGAAAACTCGCGAATGTGAACCCGCCTTGGTTCTCATTCGCGGAAATTAGCGACATGAGCGGATAAGCTTTTTGTCCCTGCGGCTCATTCCGCCTGCGGGTGTTGGCGGGCTTTTTTGCTCTCCTCGACGACCTTGTGTTCCATCTCGCGCGGCATTTCCTCGTAGTGGCTGAACTCTTCCAAATGCACCCCGCGGCCGCCGGTGAGCGACCGCAACGTGCTGGAGTAGCGGTAAAGTT
>JBEKFT010000370.1:0-2951 GCA_050013175.1 Verrucomicrobiota bacterium | reverse complement strand
GCTGCCCCGGGCTTTATCCACGAACAGATAGATCGCGGGCGCATACACCCGCACGCCGCGCGGGGCTTCGTTCAGGTTGGCCTTGGAGGTTTTGATGGCGGCGCATCCGCAAAGGAGGCCCGCAAGGCAGGCGATCAGGACGAGGTTGGTTTTCATTCATTGATGGGTTGAGGGTTGAATACGCCGATCGTGACGGGAGAAATGTCGTTCAGGAAGGAAACCGCCGGTTGGAGGGGTTGGAACCAGAGCCATCCCTGCGGAGAAGCCGCGACCACAAGCCCCACCGCCTGGCTCTCCCTGTAAACCAGGCCACCGGAATCCCCCTTTTGGGCGGCGACATTCACGCCGAACAGGTTGTGAACCAGAAACGTCTCGCCGCCATAGCTGACCTCGGCGGTGGCATCCAATGAATCCACGCTCCCCCGCGTCGAGCCGTTTCTCAGAACCGCGCTCACTCCCAGCCCCTGGTGAAGGGATTGGGCGGGGAAGAACGAATCCAGCGAAAAAGTTTCATCGCGGATCCGAAGTTCCTCGAGCGGCAACGCGCCGTCCTGCATCTCGGCCAAAGCAATGTCATACGCAATCTCTCCCGATGCCGCGGTCGAGCTGACAATCGTCCTGGCAAAGGGCGCCGCACTCGAACACTCACTGCTCAACTCGGGATAGGTGGGTGGCGACCGGCCAAGATTTCCGGCCACGTGCGCGCACGATATCAGATAAAACACGTTTCCCGACCCGGCCTTGTTCCGAAAAATCAGGGTGATCAGGCCGTGATCGACATTGGAATCGAGCTGCGAGCCCGCAGCGCAGCCGGCCGCGTGGATGCTTCCAACGGGGATCACGTCGGTGGGCACTTTCCGGCGGCGATCGACGTGGCCGTTCCGAAACCGCCCATAGACAAAGCCGGGCAGCCGGTGCCGCGGCTTCATCCGCCGCCGCTTCCGGGTGACGAAAAACTGCACGCACGTGATTCCCTCGAGTTTGACCGCAGAATCGGGGTTCCCCGGGTGTCTTCTGAATTTGGCCCCGAGACCGACAGCCAGGACATTCGGATAGGAGCGGTAACGCCGGTGGGCGAAGCGTTTGACGACGAGCAGTTCCCGGACTTCCCGCGGGCGATGAGCGCGGTGCCCGGAAGCGACCGCGTTCGCACCGCGGTTGCGGGAGGCGGGCTTTTGGTTCCGGGGGCCCATCGCGGCAACAGAGTTCGAGCAGATCCGATATCAGTCAAGCGCCTTCGGAGGGGGCGGGGGGCCTATGACCCGCAGCAGGCGGTGGCAACGGGAGGTGTGCTGGAAGAATGCAGTGCGTACGGGAATGTCCACGATTCTGCGGCTCACAGAGCCACGCTCCTGTGCTTAAGCGGCGGCCGCGCTCTTCGCCGCGGCCAGATCACTTCGCCGTTGGGCCATGCTCTTGATCCCGCCACGGCGGGACGTAGCCTTCACGTTGCAGCAGCTTTGGCAGCTGCCAAGTCGGTCCTGCGTTGTGCCATCGACTTGAAAAACTCATAACCCTCCCTGAGCCGCCGCACGCAGACGTCCCTGTCCTCGAGCATCGTTTTGATGATGCGAAGAATCGGTTTCGGACGCAGGTAATAGCGATGGTAGAAGCGCTCGACGCTTTCGAAAATCTCCTCCTTGCTCAGGCCGGGGTATTCGAGCGAACTCTGCTGGAAGCCGTCGGTTTCCACCAGGGCGGCTTTGTCTTTCTTGGCGAACCAGCCGTTGAGCCTGGCCTGCTCGTACAATTCGGTGCCGGGATAAGGCGCCGCAAGGCTGACCTGGAGGCTGAACACGTCGAGTTCCTGCGCGAACCGGATCGTTTGCTCGATCGTTTCCTTCGTCTCCACCGGCAGGCCGAGGATGAAGGTGCCGTGGATGACGACGCCGGCTTCATGGCAGGCTTTCGTGAAGTTGCGCATTTCATCGGTGGTCACGCCCTTCTTGATGCGCGTCAGCGTCTCGTCGTTGCCGCTCTCGTAACCGACCAGGAACAGGCGGAGGCCGTTGTCCTTGAAACTTTTGATGGTGTCGTAATCGAGGTTCGCGCGGCTGTTGCAGCTCCAGGTCAAACCGAGCGGGCCGAGCTTTTTCGCGATCTCGCGGGCGCGCGGCAGGTTCGCGGTGAACGTGTCGTCGTCGAAGAAGAATTCCTTCACCTGCGGGAAGAGCTTCTTCATGTAGGCCATTTCGTCGGCGACGTTTTGCGGCGAGCGGACGCGGTATTTGTGGCCGCCGATGGTCTGGGGCCACAGGCAGAAGCTGCATTGGGCCGGGCACCCGCGGCCCGTGTACAGGCTCACATACGGGTGCAGGAGGTAGCCGATGAAATACTTTTCGATCTGGAGATCCCGCTTGTAAACGTCGGCCACCCACGGGAGCGAATCCATGTCCTGGATCATCTCGCGCTCCGGGTTGTGTTTGATCCTGCCATCCTTGTCCTTGCAGGAAAGCCCGGCGATGGTTTCGAGCGGACGATCCTCGGCGACTTCCTTGCACGTGAAGTCAAATTCCTTCCGGCCCACCCAGTCGATTGCGGTCGAGGCTTTGAGCGTTTCGGTGGGCAACACCATCGTGTGCGCTCCGATGAAGCCGATTTTCGTGTCGAGCTTCTGCGCTTTGATCGCTTCGGCCACCTTGCAGTCGTTTTTCAGCGAGGGAGTGGAGGTGTTGATGATGACGTGGTCGAAGTCCTTCGCGATGCGGAGGCATTCCTCGACGCCGACGTCGTGCGGCGGGCAATCGAGCAGGCGCGAGTTGGGCACGAGCGCGGCGGGCTGCGCGAGCCAGGTGGGATACCAATAGCTGGTGACTTCGCGCCGGGCCTGGTATCGCGCGCCGGCCCCGCCGTCGAAGCCGTCGAACGAAGGGGGACTTAAAAACAATGTCTTGCTCATTTGATTAAGCGTGATCGCAAGCCCCGGAGATTCACTCCACCCGCTTCGCCTC